>NZ_NQYT01000048.1:0-59806 GCF_009192935.1 Xanthomonas sp. LMG 12461 | reverse complement strand
CGGGCATCGGCGCATAGCATCGCGTATCCGGGCGCCGCAGAAAACGCCCCCCGCCGGCGCCCGATTCAGGCCTCGCCTTCCGGCTCCAGCGCCTTCACCAGCACCGCGGCCTGGGTGCGGCTGTGGCATTCGAGCTTCTTCAGGATCGCGGTCACGTGGACCTTGACGGTGTTCTCGGCCAGGCCCAGTTCGTAGGCGATCTGCTTGTTGAGCAGGCCGTCGGCCAGGCACAGCAGCACCCGGAACTGCTGCGGGGTCAGTTGCGCCAGGCGCGCCGCCAGCTGCGCGTCGGCCTCCGACCGCGCCGCGGTCAGCGGTGGGAACCAGGTGCCGCCGTCGAGCACCGCCGCCACCGCAATGCCGATGGTCTCGGCCGGCGAGGACTTGGGAATGAAGCCGGCCGCGCCGAACTGCTGCGCGCGGCGGATCACCCGCGGATGGTCGTTGGAGGAAATCACCACCACCGGCACGTCCGGGCGCTCGCCGCGCACGTGCAGCAGGGCCGAGAAGCCGCGCGCGCCGGGCATGGCCAGGTCCAGCAGGATCAGGTCGGCATCGGCCTGCGCGGCCAGCGCGGCGTCCAGGGTGCCAGCGCTGGCCGCCTCCACCACCAGGGCACGCGGCAAGGCCTGGCGCAGCGCGTGCAGCACGGCGGCGCGGAACAGCGGGTGGTCGTCGGCGACCAGGATCGTCGGGGCATCCATGGGCGTGAAGGCGGCTGGCATGACGCTGCAACGCGGCGTCGGGTGGGCGCGGACAACGCGCAGGACCCGCAGTGTACGTGCGTGGCCGTTGGATGCCGAGTGCGCGGGGTCCGATCGGGCGGCGGCGGATTGGCCGAGACCGGCGTGCCGGGTGCCTGCGGAGAAACTCGTGCAGGACGCCGCGCACGGCACCGCCACGCCGCGCGTGGCCCTCCGCAGCGCGCAGCAAGGCGTCCTCGGCCGCGCATTCAAGGCCGGCCCCACCATGGCCGATAACACGGCGTGACCGTCTCGTTCTCCAATCTGCTGGGCCGCCTGCCGCTGGCCGCGTCCTGCCTCATCGTGTGCCTGGCGCTCGCGCCGGACGCGTCCGCGGCCGTCACCGCAAGCGACGACGACCTGCCCAGCAGCCTGGAGCACTTCGGCCTGGACGAGGGCCTGTCGCAGCTGTCGATCAACGCCCTGCAGAGCGACGACCAGGGCTTCCTGTGGGTCGGCACGCAGGAAGGCCTGAACCGCTTCGACGGGCATCTGTTCCGCGCCTACCGGCGCGAACTCGGCAGCGACAGCCGGCAGAGCCTGCTCAGCAGCAGCATCGACAGCATCGGCTTCGAGCCGCGCGGCACCCGCCTGTGGCTGGGCACCAACGACGCCGGCCTGGAAGTGATCGAGCTGGCCACCTGGCAACACCACCGTCTCGACGCGAAGCAGGGCCTGTCGCACAACCGCGTCACCCAGATCCTGATCGATCCGCAGGGCGGCGCATGGCTGGGCACCGAACGCGGCATGGACCGGGTCGAGGCCGACCTGCAGCGGGCGCGCCCGCTGGGCGGCGATGCGCCGGTGGTGGGCCTGACCTGGATGCCGGACGGCAAGCAACCAGTGGCACTGGACCGGCAATGCCGGCTGTGGAGGCTGGGCCGCGACGCGCGCGAGGAACTGCCGGCACCACGCGGCATCGACGAATGCGTAGGCCTGCAGTCCGGCCCGGAAGGGCTGTGGCTGGCGTCGGCGAGCGGCGGCCTGTTCCAGCTCGATGCGCAGGGCGCGGTGCTGGCGCACTGGACGCCAGCGCAGTTGGCCACCGGCGGCAGCGACCTCAGCGCGCTGATCCGGCTGCACGACGGCCGCGTGCTGGTCGGCACCACCAATGCCACGGTGACGCAACTGGACAGCGCGCAGCATGCGCCGCAGCGGCTGAGCTTCGACATGCCGCCCAACAGCGCCATCATCCGTTTCTACCAGGCGCCCGACGGCACTTGGTGGATCGGCACCTACACCGGCGGGCTGTACCGGGTGCGTCCGTTGTCGGCGGTGATCCGCAACGACGAGGAGCGCGTCAGCGACACCCATGCGTGGCCCAGCAGCAGCGTGCGCAGCATCTGGCGCGACGGCGAGCGCATGCTGATCGGCACCGACCAGGGCCTGCTGCTGCGCGACAGCAGCCGTGCCGCCTGGCAGCTGGTGCCCGGGCTGGCCAGCCAGGCGATCCGCAGCATCGCCGCCGACCGCGACGGCTGGTGGCTGGGCACGCGCCAGGGGCTGTGGCGCCTGGACCGCAACGGCACAGTGCGGCGCCTGGGCGGGCTGGCCGACGAGCACGTCAACGATCTGCTGCTGGAAGGCGACACGCTATGGGTGGCCACCCGCCGCGGCCTGACCCGCGTGGTCGATGGGCGCGTGCGCAACGATCCGCGCTGGGCACCCCTGAACGGGCACACCCTGACCCGGGTCTACCGCGACAGCGAAGACACGCTGTGGATCGGCTGCAACGACTGCGGCGTGTGGCGCATGCGCAGCGGCCGTCCCGCCGAGCCCTACCGCCCGCGCGGCAGCACCCTGTACCCGTCGGTGTGGTCGCTGTACGAACACGACGGCGTGCTGTGGGTGGGCACCTTCTCCGGCGGGCTGTACCGCATCGACCTCAAGCGCGACGTGGCGCTGCGCTACAGCGACCGCGAGGGGCTCAGCAGCAACGTCATCTACACGATCCTGCCGGATCCGCAGGGGCGGCTATGGCTCAGCACCAACAACGGCCTGAGCGTGCTGGATCCGCGCACGCGCATCGTGCAGAGCCTGGGCCGCCGCGACGGCCTGCAGAACCAGGAGTACAACAGCGGCCGCGGCTACCGCGACGCGCACGGCCTGCTGTATTTCGGCGGCACCCAGGGCGTGGACGTGATCGATCCCACGCGCCTGCCGCTGCGCAGCCCGCAGGCGCGCGCGGTACTCACCGACCTGCGCATCCTCAATGCCGGCGAGGACCGCGACGGCGGCGAGAACCAGACCGAGAGCGACGTGGTCTACGCGCAGCGCATCGCCCTGGACCACCGCGACAACGTGTTCACCATCGGCATGACCGCGATCGACTTCGCCGCGCCCGGCACCGCGCGCCTGCGCTACCGCGTCGACGGGCTGCAGAAGGGCTGGGTATACCCGCAGACCGCGCACAGCGACTTCTCGGTCAGCCACCTGCCACCGGACCGCTACACGCTGGTGGTGGAAGCGGCCGGGCGCGACGGCCAATTCGGTGGCGCGCGGCGGCTGCAGATCGAGGTGCTGCCGCCGCCGTGGCGGCATCCGCTGGCCTACGCCGGCTACGTCGTGCTGGGCCTGGCGCTGCTCGGCCTGGCGCTGCAGCGGGTGCGGCACACGGTCAACCGCGAGCGCGACATGGTGGAACTGCTCAACCTGACCGTGGCCGAGCGCACCCGCCAGCTCGAACGCGCCAACCAGCAGTTGCTGCAGAGCAATGCGCGCCTGCAGGCGGCCACACGCCTGGATCCGCTGACCCAGGTCGCCAACCGCCGCGAGCTGCAGGACTGGCTGGCGCGCGAATGCCCGGCCCTGCTGGCGGCGCTGGACGAAGGCAGCAGCGCCGATGCGCTGTACTTCTTCATGATCGACGTGGACAACTTCAAGCGCATCAACGACGACTACGGCCACCAGGCCGGCGACGCCGCGCTGGTGCACTGCGCCGATCGCCTGCGCGGACTGTGCGGCGAACGCGACCTGCTGGTGCGCTGGGGCGGCGAGGAGTTCCTGCTGGTCACCCGCCTGCCGCGCGAGGACGCCGCCAGCGACCTGGCCGAACGCCTGCGTGTGGCGGTGGCGACGCAGCGCTTCGCGCTGGCCGAGCGCGAACTGACCCTGACCTGCTCCATCGGCTTCGCCCCGTGGCCGTTCGTCGCAGCGTGGCCGGCGCTGGGCGACTGGGAACAGAGCGTAGGCCTGGCCGACCGCTGCCTCTACGCCGCCAAGGGCGCCGGCAAGGACGCCTGGGTGGGACTGGCGCCGGGCGCGGCGCCGGACCGGCCGCGCCTGCATGCGCTGCTGGCCGGCGGCGCACCGGAAGAACTGGGCGACAGCGTACGCGTGCTGTGCTCGCCCGGGCGCCAACCGCGCTTCGCGCGCTGAGCGACGCCGGCGCGGCGGCTCAGCGCGGCGGCGCCTGCTGCATGCTGCTGCGCCAGGCGTCCAGGAACTGACGTCGCTTCAGCGCATCCAGGTACACCAGCAACCCGGGCCCGAGCGCGATCGGGCGGAACGCCGCGGCGGCGGCCGGCCCACCCTGCACCGCCACGCCCGGCTGCGGCAGGATCGGCTGCAGCCGCGCCTCGCGCGACAGCCCCTGCTGCCCGCGCGGCGACAGCAGGTAATCCAGGAAACGGCGCGCCTCGGCCGCGTGTGGGCTGTCGCGTGGGATCACCGCGGTGCGCAGCGCGACCAGGGTGTAGTCCTCCGGCTGCACGATCGCCAGCGGCGCGCCGGCATCAATGCGCGCCTGCGCGTACGAACCCAGCACGTTGTAGGCCAGCAGCAGGTCGCCGCACGCGACCTTGTCCAGCAGCACGCCGGTGCGTTCTTCCAGCACCACCTGGTTGTCGCCCATTGCCGCCAGCAACGCGCCGGCCATGCTGCCGAGTTGACTGTCCTGGGTCGCGAACAGGTAGCCCACGCCGCTGCGCTCCACGTCGTAGGTGCCGATACGCCCGCGCAGCGGCGAGCCTGGCGCGCGCAGCAGTTCCAGCAGCCGGCGGCGGGTGCGCGGCACCTGCGCGGCCGGCAGCCGTGCGGTGTTGTAGACGATCGCCACCGGCTCGTAGCTGATGCCGAAGACCTCGTGCCGCCACTGCGCCCACGCCGGCAGCGCCTCGGTCTGCGGCGAGCGGTGCGCCAGTGCGTGACCGTCGTTCACCAGCTTGGTCTGCAGATCCATGCTGGCACTGATCAGCAGATCCGCGCAGCGCGGGCCAGGGCCTGGATGCAGGTAGCGCCGGTAGATATCGCCGGCGATCACGTCCTGATACACCACCTCGGTCTGCGGATGCAGGCGCTGGTAGTCGCCGATCACCGCGGCGAACACCTCGATGTCGGTCGAACCCTGGATGCACAGTTGTGCGGTGGCCACGCCCTGCGCCGGGAAGCGGCGCACGTCGCCGGGCGCGGCCAGCGCGGCATTGGCAAGCAGCGCGGTCAGCAGCAGCGGCAGACCGCGCAGCAGTGCGAGCAGGCTCATGGATGCAACCTCGGCAGGTGCAGGCTGGCGATCAGGCCGCCGCCCACGCGATTGGACAGGTCGATGCGCCCGCCATGGGCCTCGACCACGCGCTTGACGATCGCCAGGCCCAGCCCGGCGCCGCCGGCGGCCGCACCCTCGCCGCGCACGAAACGCTCGAACACGCGTTCGGCCTCGGCGGCGGCGATGCCCGGGCCATGGTCGGCCACGGTCACCACGCAATCGCGCGCGCTGCTGGTCAGCGCCACCTGCAGCGGTCCATCGCCGCCGTACTTGCAGGCATTGTCGATCAGGTTCTTGATCGCCTCGCGCAACAGCAGCGCATCGCCGCGCACCAGCGCCGGTTCGCTGGCGACGGCCAGTTGCACGCGTGGCCGCGGCGCAGCCTGCGGCACGGCCTCGTGCAGCGCCTGGTGCAACACCTCGGCCAGGTCGACGCTGGCGTAGCGCTGCAGGTTGGAACGGTGGATCACGCTGGCGTCGCTGAGCAACTGGTTGAGCAGGCGGCTCATGTGCGTGGCATTGCGCTCGATCGCCTCCAGGCTGCGACGCATCTCGTGCGGGTCGTCCTCGTCCAGCGCCAGTTGCGCCTGCGCACGCAGCGCCGCCAGCGGCGTGCGCATCTGGTGCGCGGCCTCGGCCATGAACGCACGCAGGGTCTCGTTGCTGCCGGCCAGGCGCGCCATGAAGCGGTTCAGCGCCGCCACCATCTGCTGCATCTCCTGCGGCGCCGTCGCGGCCACCGGCTTCAGTTCGGACGGTTCGCGCCGCGACAGTTCGCGCTCCAGCGTGCGCAACGGCCGCAGCGCACGCGATACGCCCAGCCACACCAGCGCCAAGGCCAGCAGCGACAACAGCGCGATCGCCACCAGCGCGTGCAGCACCACGTCCTGCGCCAGCGCCTCGCGGGCGCGCCGGGTCTGCCCCACCTGCACCCACACCTGGTCTTGCGCCGCCGCCGAGGACACCCGCCGCGACACCACCGCAAAGCGCACCGGCTCGCCGCTGTAGACCGCATCGAACAAGCGCGGCGGCGCGCTGGCGCGCGGCAGCGACGGCGCCGCCGGCAGGTCGTCGTAGCCGGTGATGGTGCGCCCGCGCGCATCGAACACGCGGTAGAACACCCGGTCCTCCGGCGCCATCGCCAGCAGGTCCAGCGCCGCATACGGTAGGTCCACCTGCCACTGGCCGCCGGCCAGCGCCACCGAATCGACGATGGACAGCGCCGAGGACACCAGCAGGTGGTCGTAGGAACGGTTGGCGGCACGCTGGCCGTAGTCGCGGGCGACGAAGAACAGCGCCACCGCGCCGAGCAGCGACAGCGCGCCCAGGTAACGCAGCAGCGTGCGCCGGATCGATGGCGCCGGCGGCGCGGCCTCAGCCATCGCCGTCCGCTGCCGCCGGGTCCGGCGGCGACGCGGCCGCCTCCAGCTTGTAGCCGACGCCGCGCACGGTGACGATGCGCAGCGGCGCGTCGGCCAGCTTCTTGCGCAGGCGCCCGACGTACAGTTCGATCGCATTCGGCCCGGCCTCGTCGTCGAAGCCGAACAGGCCGTTGCCGATCTCGTCCTTGCCCACCACCTGGCCGAGCCGGCCGATCAGGATCTCCAGCAGCCGGTACTCGCGGTTGGGCAGTTCGATCGGCGTGCCGTCCAGGCTGACGCTGTGCGCGGCGTTGTCGAAGGCGAAACCGCCGAGCTGCACCACCTCGCTGGCCTGGCCGCGATTGCGCCGCAGCAACACCCGGCAGCGCGCCTCGAACTCGCGAAAGTCGAACGGCTTGCCCAGGTAATCGTCGGCGCCCACGTCCAGCGCCTGCACCCGATCCTCGATGCCGTCGCGCGCGGTCAGCATCAGCACCGGCGTGGTGTCGCCACGCTCGCGCAGCCCGGCCAGCACGCGCAGCCCATCCAGCCCGGGCAAACCGATATCCAGCACCACCAGATCGAAGCGCTGGTAGCGCAGCACCCCGGCCGCACTCAAGCCATCGCGCTGCCAATCCACCGCATGCCCGCTGCGGCGCATGCGCCGCACGATCGCATCGGCGAGATCGGTGTTGTCTTCTACTAATAAAAGGCGCATTCGGGATGACCAGTCGTGCGGCTGTGGAAAGCCGGGATTGGGGATCGGCAAATGCCATTCTGCCGGCGGATGGCAACCCGCTTGCTTCGCGTTGGCCGCCGGCGATCAAGGTTGGGAAGACGCGCAGCATCGAGATCGCAGATCAAGGCCACCGCCGCTGCGCCCACCGACGGCGCGTTCACTGCGATTGCATGCTGATCGACGCCATGCTCGGATCCGTGGTGAAGATGAGGCGGTACAGGTAAGCGCCTGGCATGGCCGGATCCGGCAACGTCTGCATGACGATGGAATACATCGGCGTATCGACAGCGCCGGCCATGGCCTGGATTGCGGTGGAGAATTGCGCATCGCTGAGATGCGCGTTCGAGGCCGATGCCATGCAGACATGGGTTCCGCATGCGACATCCTTGAGAGCGAAACCGGGATCGGCCTCGCGCAGATAGTCGCTGAAATTCCTCCTGTAGGTCCTTGACTTGGCCATGCCGTCGGACTCGGCCTGGCTTGCCACCTTTTGCAGGATCAGGTCGAAGTCCTTGCCGCCGATGACATGCATCGCCGTGTCGCCGTCGATCGACTTCCCGGTGAGAAACGCCATCTCCGCCGCCGCTGCCGGCGGGCGATCCTGCGGTGCAGGGAACGCTTCGGTAGTGTCGGGTGAGGTTTCCTCGGCTCCAGGCAGGTCCGTCCCTGAGCGCGCCTTGGCGCCGGCGGCGCGCGCCTCGCCCTCAGCGGCGGCAGCAGAGGCGACGGTGCCTGGCTGCGAGCGCGTGGCGGCAGGCGGCCGCTGCCAAAGCATGAACGCTCCGACCGCGAGAAGCAGGACCGACAGGCCCGCGAACACTCTACGCATGGCGACTCCGATGACGCGCGATTGAGGCCAGGCAGATGCCGCGACGCGAGGGAACGCGGTCTCCGGCTGGCCGAAAGTCCAGTGCCGATAACCTACCTAGGCTGCGCCGGTTGCACAACGACGCGCGCTGCAGCGTCCGCCATCGTCGCCAGCGCGCCGGGGCCGACACGCCGGCAGCGGGCGACCGGGCGCGCCCGAAACAGTTGGCTCCCCACCGACAGGTCGATGACAGCTACGCCGCACTAGGCTGCAGCCACGCTGGCCTGCGCGTTCCGCTGCGGGCTACCGACTCATCGACGCACTGCGCGCACCTGGGAGGGTACGTGGACCTGAAGAAATTGAGCCTGTGCGGCGCTTGCGCCTGCGCCCTGTTGTCCTTGCCCGCGCTGGCGCGCGCCGCCGATGGCGACGACGACGGTCCAGTCACCGCCGAACTCGGCGGGCGGCTGCATTGGGATTTCGCCCACTTCGACAACGACCGGCGCGGCACGCCCAATCCCGACGACACCGAGATCCGCCGCTTGTGGCTGGACGTGTCCGGCAAGGTCTTCGGCTTCGGCTACAAGGTCGAAGGCGACTTCGCCGGGCTGCAGGACGACTTCAACGGCAAGGGCATCGAGGCCAAGGACGTCTACATCACCCGTAAATTCGATGCCGGCACGCTCACCGTCGGCCAGTTCAAGCAGTACTTCACGCTCGACGACCGCACCGGCTCCAACTTCGGCCAGTTCCTGGAGCGCAGCGGCGCGGCCAGTACGCTGGCGCCGCTGTACCGCAAGGCGGTGTCGTGGCAGGCCGCGGGCACCGACTACACCTGGGCGGCCAGCGTCTACAGCCTGCAGAGCATCGATGTCTCCAACGTCCGCGGCCATGCGTTCGGCGGCCGCGGCACCTGGGCGCCGGGCGCGCGCGACGGCGACGTGCTGCATCTGGGCCTGTCGCTGGCGCACGAGCACTACGACCATCCCGGTGCCGGCGGCGCGCCGGCGCTGAGCATCCGCCCGCGCCCGGCCGGGCACCTGTCCGACGACAGCCGCGTCACCCTGGCGCGCTTCGCCGACGGCCGCGACACCGACGTGGACAAGTGGTCGCTGGAATACGCGCAGGTGCGCGGGGCGCTGTCGTGGCAGGGCGAGTTCAGCGGCGGGTTGTTCGACGACGGCGCGCAGCGCGCCGACGTGATGGCGGCTTACGGCTTCGTCAGTTGGTTCGCCACCGGCGAATCGCGCCGCTACGACAGCAAGACCGGCCGCTTCACCCGCATCAAGCAGGTCAACCACAAATATGGCGCCTTCGAACTGGCGCTGCGCTACGACCGCATGTGGGGCGCGCAGCACCGCGACGGGCAGCCCGATCTGCTCGACGCTTCCACCGCCTCCTGGACGCTGGCCGGCAACTGGTACCTCAAGCCGAACCTGCGGCTGATGCTCAACCTGATCGACAGCCGCAACCGCGATCACCTGGCGGGCGTGACGCTGGATCACACGCGGGCGATCACCGGGCGCTTTCAGTATGACTTCTGAGTGCCGGGATTGGGGAATGGGGATTCGGGATTCGCAACGGCGGGATCGTGCGATGTGACGTCTGGTCGGCCTCTTTTCGGATCCCTGATGCGGGGTCCATCTTCTTTCATGCACTGCCCTGAGGAACTTCCATGCTGACCGCGCTCGGTTTCGGAATGGTCATTACCTTCATGTACCTGATCATGAGCAAGCGGCTGTCGCCGCTGGTCGCGCTGATCATCGTGCCGATCGCGTTCGCGCTGGCCGGCGGCTTCGGCACCGGCATCAACGAGATGATGCTGGAGGGGATCAAGAAGATCGCGCCCACCGGCGTCATGCTGATGTTCGCGATCCTGTACTTCGGGGTGATGATCGACGCCGGCCTGTTCGATCCGCTGGTGCGGCGCATCCTGCGCCTGGTCAAAGGCGACCCGATGAAGATCGTGGTCGGCACCGCGGTGCTGGCGCTGCTGATCTCGCTCGACGGCGACGGCTCCACCACCTACATGATCACCGTCTCGGCGATGCTGCCGCTGTACCGGCGGCTGGGCATGAACGCGCTGAACATGACCTGCGTGACCATCCTCGCCGGCGGGGTGATGAACCTGACGCCGTGGGGCGGCCCGACCGCACGCGCGGCCACCGCGCTGCACGTGGACCCGGCCGACGTGTTCGTGCCGCTGGTGCCGGCGATGGCGTTGGCGATCGTCGGCATCCTGCTGCTGGCCTGGTACCTGGGCATGAAGGAACGCCGCCGCCTCGGCGTGGTGACGCTGCCCGGCGATGCCTGGATGGACGGCAGCGTGGCCGACGACGGCGAGGCGCTGCCCACCGTGGAGGATGCCGAGGACATCAAGCGGCCGCGGCTGCTGTGGGTGAACCTGGCGTTGACCCTGGCGCTGATGGCGGCGCTGGTGATCGGCGTGCTGCCGATGCCGGTGCTGTTCATGATCGGCTTCGCGCTGGCGCTGCTGATCAACTACCCGAACCTGGCCGAGCAGCGCCGCCGCCTGGTCAACCATGCCGGCAACGTGCTGTCGGTGGTGTCGCTGATCTTCGCCGCGGGCGTGTTCACCGGCATCCTCTCCAACACCGGCATGGTCGAGGCGATGTCGCGCAGCTTCCTGGCGGTGATCCCCGACGCCTGGGGGCCGTACCTGGCGGTGATCACCGCACTGGCGAGCATGCCCTTCACCTTCTTCATGTCCAACGACGCCTTCTACTTCGGCGTGCTGCCGATCCTGTCCGACGCCGCCAGCCACTACGGCATCACCCCGGTGGAAATGGCCCGCGCCTCGCTGGCCGGGCAACCGGTGCACCTGCTCAGCCCGCTGGTGCCGTCCACCTACCTGCTGGTCGGCCTGGCCAAGGTCGACTTCGCCGACCACCAGCGCTTCACCCTGAAGTGGGCGGTGCTGGTGTCGTTGGTGTTGATGGGTGGCAGCTTGTTATTCGCGCTGTATCCATTGGCCGCTTGAGCGCTGCCGGGAATGGGGAATCGAGAATCGGGAATTGCAAGAGCGGCCCCGCTTCCCACCATTCCCGATTCCCCAGTCCCCATTCCCAACTCCGAAGGAGTTAAGCCATGACCCTCAGAATCGCCTACGTCACCAGCGGCATGGGCAGCATCGGCACCGCGATCTGCCAGAAGCTGGCGCGCAACGGCCATACCGTGGTCGCCGGCTGCGGGCCGGACTCGCCGCGCAAGTCGGCGTGGTTGCGCGAACAACGCGAGCTCGGCTTCGACTTCATCGCCTCCGAGGGCAACGCCACCGACTGGGATTCCACGGTGGCCGCGTTCGCCAAGGTCAAGGCCGAGGTCGGCGAGATCGACGTGCTGGTCAACAACGCCGGCGGCAGCCGCGACATGCTGTTCCGGCAGATGGGCCGCGAGGACTGGCAGGCGGTGATCGCCAGCAACCTGCATGCGCTGTTCAACATCACCAAGCAGGTGGTGGACGGCATGACCGCGCGCGGCTGGGGCCGCATCGTCAACATCGGCGCGGTCAGCGCGCAGAAGGGCCAGATCGGGCAGATCAACTACGCCACCGCCAAGGCGGCGATGCAGGGCTTCAGCCGCGCGCTGGCGCAGGAAGTGGCCTCGCGCGGGGTCACCGTCAATACCGTCTCGCCCGGCTACATCGCCAGCGCGGCGATCAGCGGCTTCCCGCCGGACGTGCTCGATCGTCTCGCCAGTTCGGTGCCGCTGCGCCGGCTCGGCAAGCCCGAGGAAGTGGCAGCGCTGTGCACCTGGCTGGCCTCGGACGAGGCCGCCTACGTCACCGGCGCCGACTACGCGGTCAACGGCGGCCTGCACATGGCCTAGCGCCTCGCCTGCCCCGCATGGCGCCACGGTTGCGCGTGCATGCAGCGGAGACGCGAGACGTGGACCTGCGCTCGACCGCGACGGATGCGCCCGCGCGCAGCCGCCGGATTCGGCAGGCAGGCACGCCGCGGCATACGCGAACAGGCATGCAGCGCGCCATCGCCGCGGCAATGCAGCCGCGGCGTGCAAAGCGCCGCGACGCCCGCCTGGCATACACTGCCGGTTCCGCTTCGTCCGTCGCGCCCGCTCCGCATGTCCGACAAACCCGAACCCGGCGCGCCCGCCGCGCGCCTGCAGATGGCCGACATCGCGCGCATGGCCGGCGTCTCCGAATCCACGGTGTCGCGTGCGCTGGCCGACAACCCGGTGGTCGCCGAACGCACCCGCGCCTACATCAAGCAACTGGCCCGCGACGCCGGCTACCGCGTCGATCCGGTCGCGCGCAGCCTGCGTTCGCGGCGCTCCAACATCGTCTGCGTGGCGGTGCCGCTGATGCACGCGCACGAGCAGCCGCTGTCGGACCCGTTCATGATGACCATGCTGGCGCTGCTCGCCGACGCGCTGACCGCGCGCGGCTACAGCACGCTGCTGTCCAAGCTGGACCAGCACCAGGACCACTGGGTCGAGGATCTGGCGCGCAACAGCCGCGCCGATGGCGTCATCATGCTCGGCCAGAGCCACGAGCACGCCTCGCTCGACGCCGCCGCGCGCGGCGGCCTGCCGATGCTGGTGTGGGGCAGCCGCATCGACGGCCAGGCCTATGCCAGCGTGGGCAGCGACAACCTGCGCGGCGGCGAACTGGCCACCGCACACCTGATCGAACATGGCCGCCGGCGCATCGCCTTCCTCGGCGACGAGCAGTTACCGGAAGTGGCGCCGCGCTTCGCCGGCTACCGGCGCATGCTCGACGCGCACGGCCTGGCGTTCGACCCGCGGCTGCACGCGCGCAGCCACTTCCTCAGCGAGGACGCCTACCGCCTGACCCGCGCGATGCTGAAGAAGACCGACCCGCCGGACGCGGTCTTCGCCGCCTCCGACGTGATCGCCCTGGGCGCGATCCGCGCCCTGATCGAAGCCGGCCACCGCGTCCCCCAGGACATCGCCCTGGTCGGCTTCGACGACATCCCCCTGGCCGCCTACAGCCAGCCACCGCTGACCACCGTGCGCCAGGACCTGGCCCAGGCCGCCACCCTGCTGGTGGACGGCGTGCTGAACCTGGTCGCCGGCACGCCGGTGCAATCGGTGGAGCTGCCGGTGAGTCTGGTCGTGCGGGAATCGGCCTGAGGCGGGGATAGCGCCGTCGAGAACGCGGCAAGGACGCGCACCTGTGCCGGTTGCTGCGGAGCGCGCCTCCAGCGCACCCGGACCCCAGCTGCATCACCTCCTGGCGCCCTCCCCCGCGATGCCAGCGCAAATCGCGGCAAAATGGGTCACCAGGCTCCGACGACTCGTGCCGCATGCAACGCATTTCGCCCCTGAACATCGTGGACCTGCTGCTCATGCGGTCTGCATCGTCGAACCGGACAGCACCATCGTGTTCGTCAGCCCCGCCTTCGAGCGCATCTTCGGCTATACGCCGCAGGAGGTGACAGGCAAGCGCATGCTCGACATGGTGCACCCCGACGACCTGCCGGCCACCCGCGCGCAGGCCGACAGCATCACCGAGGGCGCGCTGCAGCTCCACTTCGAGAACCGCTACATCCGCAAGGACGGGCGCATCGCGCACATTCGCTGGACCGCGCGCTGGGTCGCCGATTACAGCATGCGCCTGGCCGTGGCGCACGACATCACCGAACGCAAGTCGACCGAGGCGCTGCAGGCGGCGCTCTACGGCATTTCGGAGGCGGCCCATACCGAGCAGACGCTGGAGTCGCTGTGCAGCCGCATCCACCAGATCATCGGCGAACTGCTGCCTGCCACCAATTTTTCCGTGGCGCTGTACGACGCGTCATCGCAGACGCTGCGCTTTCCCTACCATGCCGATGAGCACCATGCCGCACCGCCCTGCCTGCTGCTGGCCGAGGCGCCGCTGCATGCCGAGGTGATCCGCACCGGCTGCACGCTCCTGCGCGCACCCTACGCCCCCATCACGCCGGCATCAGGTGGACTGGAGCAGTCCGCGCTCGCACCGCAGCCCCATTCGTGGCTGGGCGTTCCGCTGCAGACACCGAAGGGCGTTCTCGGCCTGCTGGTGCTGCTCGGCTACTCCGAACAGTCCCGCTACACCGACAAGGACCAGGCGCTGCTGCAGTTCGTGTCCACCCAGGTGGCAGCCGCCGTCGAGCGCAAGCAGACGCTGGAACGCCTGCAGCACATGGCCCAGTACGACCATCTGACCCAGCTCCCCAATCGCCAGCTGTTCCTGGACCGGCTCGAGACCGCCCTGGCGCAGGCCCGGCGCGCGCGCAGACGGCTGTCGCTATTGTTCATCGACCTGGATCGCTTCAAGGACGTGAACGACACCCTCGGCCATGCGGTCGGCGATCTGCTGCTGCAGCGCGTGGCAGGGCGCCTGCTCGACTGCGTCCGCGCATCGGACACGGTCGCCCGGCTGGGCGGGGACGAATTCGTGGTGCTGATCGAAGGCGGCCACTCGGCCGACCATGCCACGGGAACGGCCGACAGGATCCTGGCCGTCTTCGGCGAGGCGTTCGACCTGGACGGCCACCACCTGCACGTGTTGCCCAGCATCGGCGTGGCGTTCTACCCCGATCACGGCGACGACGCCCACAGCCTGCTGGTGCATGCCGATGGGGCGATGTACCGCGCGAAGAAGGCCGGTGGCAATCGGATCGGTGTGGCGTCCATGGCATGAGCGACACGTCGCCAGGCCAGCGGCGTTCATGCAACGGAATGGACCGCGCCGTGCGAGATCGGAGATCGCCGCTGCGCCGGCGCTTCAGTGCGCCGCGCCGCGCTTTTCCGATTCCCCATTCGCGGTTCCCCATTCCCGATGCTTCACCAACAACATCGCCACCGCGGCTGCCAGCATCAGCGCGCCGGCCAGGCGAATCACGTTGCGCGGGTCGCCCTGCAGCAGGCGGTCGTAGTACAGCGGCAGGGTCACGATCTGGATCAGCATCGGCAGCACGATGAACAGGTTGAACAAGCCCATGTACACGCCGGTGCGCTCGGGCGGGATGCTGTTGGCCAGCATCAGGTAGGGATTGCCCATCATGCTGGCCCAGGCCAGGCCGATGCCGAGCATCGGCAGCAGCAGCAGCCAGCGATCGTGGATCGACGGCAGCACGCACATGCCGATGCCGGCGGCGACCAGGCAGGCGGCGTGGGTGGCCTTGGGGCCGAACCGCCGCGCCACCGGCACCATCGCGAACGCGGCCAGGAAGGCGACGAAGTTGTAGAAGCCGCCGATCTGCCCGTTGACCAGGCCGGCCTCGCGGAAGCCATGCGAATCGGCCGCGGTGGTGCCGAACAGCGTGGTCGACAGCGACAGCACGATGTACTGCCAGTAGCAGAACATCGCATACCACTGGAACAGCATCACCGGCGCCATCTGCCGCATCGTCGGCGGCATCTGTCGCACCGCGTCGACGATCTCGCGCAGCGTCGCCAGCGGCCCGGCCGCGGCGCTGCGCAAGCGCTGCAGCTCCGCCGCCGGCAGCATCGGCTCGCGCACGCTGCGCGCGGTGAGCAGGATCGAGGCGGCGGAGAAGCCCGCACCGATCGCGAACGCGGCGATGGTAACGTAGGGAATGTGGTGGGCGTTGGCCGCGTCCTGGTTCATGCCCAGCCACACCAGCAACGGCGGGGTGACATAGGCCAGGGTCTGGCCGAGGCCGGTGAACGCGCTCTGGGTCAGGTAGCCCAGCGGCCGCTGCGGCGGCGCCAGCACGTCGCTGACCAGCGCGCGGTACGGCTCCATCGCCACGTTGTTGGCCGCATCCAGCATCCACAGCAGCGCCACCGCCATCCACAGCGCCACGCTGAAGGGCATGGTCAGCAGGCACAGACTGCACACCAGCGCGCCCACCACCATGTACGGCATGCGTCGGCCCCAGCGGGTGACGGTGCGGTCGCTGAGCACGCCGACCACCGGTTGCAGCACCAGCCCGGTGATGGGGCCGGCCAGCCACAGGTAGGGCAGGTTGGCGTGGTCGGCGCCCAGGTAGTTGTAGATCGGGCTCATGTTGCTCTGCTGCAGCCCGAAGCTGTACTGCACGCCGAAGAAACCGGCGTTGAGCGCCAGCACGCGCGAGAGCGGAAGCAGGGGACGATCGGAACGCATGAGCATCGGCATCGGCCTGGGCGGGTCGGGCACGCGGGAGGCGTGCCGCAGCGGCGGAGCGGAGTGTCGCCGCGCCTGCAATCGTTTGTAACGCTGCGCCGCACCATGCAGAATGCCTCGATCTCTCAGCGATAAGATTGGCGTAAGCGCCATTGGTGGATTTGCTGCACTGCAAATTGCAATCGATTGCGGACGGCCGTATCTGTACGCCGCCGCACCCACCGACCGCGCCGCGCCCTGCCCGTTCCGGCAGCGACGCGCCGCCACCCACTGCACCACTCGCTTCGGGAGAGACAGCGATGCATCACCCTTCGATCCGCCTGCAGACCCTGGCCCTGGCCGTCGCCGCGGCGCTGTCCGCACCGGCTGCGCTCGCGCAACAAGCCACGCCCGCCGCTGCCGACGCCCCGGCGGCGCAGGGCGACGTGGTCAGCCTGGACTCGGTCTTCGTCACCGGCACCGCCACGCCCAAGAGCAAGCTCAAGTCCAGCGTCTCGGTGAGCACGGTCGGCGCCGAGGCGATCGAACAGTCGGCGCCGCGCAGCACCGCCGAGATCTTCCGCAACATCCCCGGCATCCGCTCCGAATCCAGCGGCGGCGAAGGCAACGCCAACATCGCCGTGCGCGGCCTGCCGGTCGCCTCCGGCGGCGCCAAGTTCCTGCAGTTGCAGGAAGACGGGCTGCCGGTGCTGGAGTTCGGCGACATCGCCTTCGGCAACGCCGACATCTTCCTGCGCGCGGACTACAGCCTGGAGCGCATCGAAGCGATTCGCGGCGGCTCGGCCTCCACCTTCGCCAGCAACTCGCCCGGCGGCATCATCAACTTCATCAGCAAGACCGGCGACACCGCCGGCGGCAGCGCCGGCCTCACCCGCGGCCTGGGCGGCTACGACAACACCCGCCTGGACTTCGACTACGGCGCACCGTTCGCCGAGCACTGGCAGTTCAACGTCGGCGGCTTCTACCGCCGCGGCGACGGCATCCGCGACGCCGGCTACACCACCGACAAGGGCGGCCAGCTCAAGGCCAACCTGACCCGGCTGTTCGACAACGGCTACGTGCGCGTCTACGCCAAGTACCTCAACGACCGCGCCGCCGGCTACCTGCCGGTGCCGACCCGGGTCAGCGGCCGCGACGGATCGCCGCACTTCGGCAGCATCGACGGTTTCGATCCCGGCACCGACACGCTGTACAGCCCGTACTTCCGCAGCAGCGCCACCCTCGATGGCGGCAACAAACCCTCGCGGGTGGAACTGAGCGACGGCATGCACCCGCTGTCGCGCGCGTTCGGCGCCGAGGCGCAATTCGACATCGGCGGCGGCTGGACCCTGACCGACAAGTTCCGCATCGCCGATACCTCCGGCCGCTTCGTTTCGCCGTTCCCCGCGCAGGTGGCCGATGCCGGCGCGCTGGCGGCGAGCATCGGCGGCGCCGGTGCCGGCCTGCGCTACGTCGACGGCCCGAACGCAGGCCAGGCCTACACCGGGCTGGCGCTGCGCACGCATCTGTTCAACGTGCACCTCAACGACCTGGGCAACGCGGTCAACGACCTCAGCCTGGCGCGCGACTTCGCCAGCGGCGACGGCGGCAACCTCAACCTCAAGGCCGGCTGGTACACCTCGCGGCAGACCATCGACGTGGACTGGACCTGGAACTCCTACGTGCAGTCGCTGGGCCACCGTGCGCGGCTGCTGGACGTGGTCGCCGCCGACGGCAGCCTGCGCTCGCAGGAAGGCCTGTACGCCTACGGCGTGCCGTACTGGGGGCTGGACAATACCCGCCACTACGACGTGCGCTACGACATCAACGCGCCGTACCTGGCGCTGAGCTGGGACCAGGGCCCGCTGAGCGTGGACGGCAGCCTGCGCTACGACATGGGCCGCGCGCGCGGCAACACCGCCGGCGGCGTGCTGGCCAGCAATGTCGACGTGAACGGCGACGGCGTGATCGAGGCGCCGGAGCAACGCGTGGCGACCATCGACTATGCCAACCCCAAGCCGGTGCGCTATGACTGGAACTACCTGTCGTATTCGTTCGGCGGCAACTACATGTTCAACGACGACCTGGCCGCATTCGCGCGCTACAGCCGCGGCGCCCGCGCCAACGCCGACCGCCTGCTGTTCGGCGTGGTCCGCGACGACGGCTCGGTGTCCTCCAACGAGGCGGTGAACGTGGTCAAGCAGCTTGAGGGCGGCTTGAAGTGGCGCAGCGGCGGGCTGAGCCTGTTCGCCACCGCCTTCGCCGCGCGCACCCAGGAGCAGAATTACGAAGCCACCACCCAGCGCTTCTTCGACCGCACCTACAAGGCGCACGGCCTGGAACTGGAAGCCGCGTACCGCACCGGCGGCTTCACCCTCAACGGTGGCCTGACCTGGACCGACGCCACCATCGACAAGGACCAGATCACCCCGGCCAACGCCGGCAACACCCCGCGTCGGCAGGCGCGCTTCGTCTGGCAGCTGACGCCGAGCTACCGCGGCGAGCGCTACCAGGTCGGGGTCAACGCGATCGGTACCAGTTCGGCCTACACCCAGGACAGCAACCAGCTGAAGATGCCCGGCTACACCCAGGTCAACCTGTTCGGCGACTACCGCATCACCGATGCGCTGACCGTCTCGCTCAACGTCAACAACCTGTTCAACACCTTCGGCCTGACCGAAGCGGAGGAAGCGTCGATCGCCGACGCGGCTTCCGGCGTGATCCGCGCGCGCTCGATCCCGGGCCGCACTTCCAGCATCAGCCTGCGCTACGACTTCTGACGAGGACCGCACATCCGCGCCCCACCGGGGGCGCGGCCAAGCCCCCCATGACCGCACCCGCTCCTTCCGCACTGTCCGCGCTCGCCCACACCCTGTGGCAGGCGCATCTGCAACCGGACGCCGCCGACGCAGTGCTGGCACGCCTGCAGCGTCACGGCGAACGTCTGTTGGCGCCTTTGCATGCGCTGTACGGCACGCATCCGGCCTTCGCGCAGTGGTTGCCGCAGTGGCTGACGCAATTGGCGGCCACCGCCAACGCGCGGCCGTCGGCGCTGCGCCAGCTCGATGCCGAGCGCGCGCCCGACTGGTTCGCCACCCCGGCGATGCTCGGCTACAGCGCCTATGTCGACCGCTTCGCCGGGACCTTGCATGGCGTCGGCGAACGCGTGCCCTACCTGCAGGAACTGGGTGTTCGCTACCTGCACCTGCTGCCGTTCCTGCGCGCGCGCGCCGGCGACAACGATGGCGGCTTTGCGGTCAGCGACTACGGCCAGGTCGAACCGCGGCTCGGCGACACCGACGATCTGGCGGCGCTGACCGCGCGGCTGCGTGCGGCCGGGATCAGCCTGTGCGCCGACTTCGTGCTCAACCACACCGCCGACGACCATCCCTGGGCGCTGGCAGCCAAGCGCGGCGATGCGCGGCATCTGGACTATTACCACCACTTCCGCGACCGCGACGCGGTGGATGCCTACGAGCGCACCCTGGGCCAGGTGTTCCCGCACACCGCCCCGGGCAACTTCACCTGGGTGCAGGACGCCGACGCCTGGTTGTGGACCACGTTCTACCCCTACCAATGGGATCTGGACTGGAGCAATCCGGCGGTGTTCGGCGAGATGGCGCTGGCGCTGCTGCGCCTGGCCAACCTGGGCGTGGAGGTGTTCCGCCTGGATTCCACCGCCTACCTGTGGAAGCGTCCCGGCACCGACTGCATGAACCAGCCGGAGGCGCACACGATCCTGCAGGCGCTGCGCGCGCTCACCGACATCCTGGCCCCAGCGGTGCTGCTGAAGGCCGAGGCGATCGTGCCGATGGCACAGTTGCCGCCCTACTTTGGCGACGGCGCCGCGCGCGGCCACGAATGCCACCTGGCCTACCACAGCACACTGATGGCGGCCGGCTGGGTGGCGCTGGCCGAGCAGCGCGGCGACATCGTGCAGGCGGCGATCGCGCAGACGCCCGCGCTGCCGCCAGCCTGTGGCTGGCTCAGCTACGTGCGCTGCCATGACGATATCGGCTGGAACGTGCTGCAGCGCGAGGCCGCCGGTGGCGATGGCGTCGCCCCGTTCGCGTTGGCGCGCATCGCCCAGTTCTACGCCGGCGACACAGCGGACAGCTACGCGCGCGGCGAAGCCTTCCAGAGCAGCGGCGAGGGCGTGCACGGCAGCAACGGCATGAGCGCGGCACTGACCGGCATCACGGCAGCGTTGGCCACCGATGATGCCGATGCGCTGGAACTGGGCGTGCGCCGCCTGGTGTTGCTGTACGCGGTGGCGCTGGCGATGCCAGGCATCCCACTGCTGTACATGGGCGACGAACTGGCCCTGGGCAACGACGAGGCCTACCGCAACGACCCGCTGCGCCAGCACGAAGGCCGTTGGCTGCATCGCCCGGACATGGACTGGGCACGCGCGGCGCAACGCCACGACCCCGACAGCCTGCCCGGCCAGGTCTACACCCGCCTGCGCGGGTTGATCGCCGCGCGTGCCGCCACTGCGGCACTGGCCGCCGACCAGCCGTTGCGTGCCGTGCCGCTGGGCGATCCCGCCCTGCTCGGTTTGGCGCGCGGCGAGGCGTTCGTGGCGGTGTACAACTTCAGCGCACAACCAATGGCGGTCGACGTCACCGATGCACTTGAAGGAGATGACTGGTCCACCATCGCCGATGGCGGCAACGACCCCGCCACCTTGGCGAACTGGAGCGGCATCCTGCCCGCGTACGGCCTGCGCTGGTGGCGGCGCAACTGAGCCGAAAACAGCCGTGGTCGCTGCACGCGCCACTGCCGCCATCTGCGCACGCTCCTGAGTGCCCGCAGTCGGGACTGAAGTCCCTTCCACAGGCGCGCACCCTGGCTGGCACGCGGCGGCACATCTACTAGGCCTCGTAGGGGTGGCTTCAGCCGCGACCGGCATCAGTGCGAACGCCCGTCGCGGCTGAAGCCGCTCCTATAGAGGACAAACGGCGAAGGCTACAAAAGCGGCACGAGGTTGCGCTTCAACCGCTACGTCATCACCCCAGCGCAAACCGAAGCACCTCGCGTACCGAAAATGGCAAGTTAGCCTTGCCATCATCGCGCTCGATGAGTGCTCACTTCCCGCGCAGCAACACCAACAATGCCTCGGCCGCCGCCTCGGACGAGGCCGGGTTCTGCCCGGTGACCAGGCGGCCGTCCTCGACCACGTGCACGCCCCAATCGGCGACCTTGCTGTACTGGCCGCCCAGGCGCTGCAGTTCGTCCTCCACCAGGAACGGCACCACGTCGGTCAGGCCCACCGCGGCTTCCTCGCTGTTGGTGAAGCCGGTGACGCGACGGCCCTTCACCAGCGGCGAGCCATCGGCCGCCGTCACCCGGCGCAGCACGCCCGGCGCATGGCAGACGAAGCCGATCGGCTTGTCGGCGCGTGCGAACGCTTCGATCAGGGCGATGGAATCGCGTTCGTCGGCCAGGTCCCAGAGCGGGCCGTGGCCGCCCGGGTAGAACAGCGCGTCGTAGTCGTCCACGCGCACCGATGCCAGCGGATGCGTGCTCGCCAGTTGCTGCTGCGCCGCCGGGTCGCCCTTGAAGCGGCGAGTCGCTTCGGTCTGCGCGTCCGGCGCATCGCTCTTCGGGTCCAGCGGCGGTTGCCCGCCCTTGGGCGACGCCAGGGTCAGTTCGGCACCGGCATCCTTGAACGTGTAGTACGGCGCGGCAAATTCTTCCAGCCAGAAGCCGGTCTTGTGGCCGGTGTCGCCAAGCTGGTCGTGCGACGTCAGCACCATCAGGATCTTCATGCGGATCTCCTTGTGAGGGGAAAGCGGCCATGCGGGGGCAGGCCGGGCGCCGCAGTATCGGCAGCCGTACATTCGCGGCGGGTGAGCATCGCGCACTGCGGTTCAGTTCACACACGCGATCCTGCAAGGCGGCCGAAGCCAGTCGCTACGGTGGCAGCCCAGCCGCTGCGGTGGGTCGCCCATTTTGTAAGAAAGCGGATAGCTGCCAGTTGAGCAGCCTGCGAACCACATGCAGGCGGCCTCCAGACACCAGACGAAGTCGCCCGCGTCCTGGGTCAGTCCATGCGTGTCCGGGCTACGCTGCATGCAGTGCGCGCCCTGTTCGACGTGAAATAGAACTGCAGGCCGAACGGCAGCGCGCCCTGGAATTCGCGGCTACCCAGATCCACCGAATGATGGCGTGGATGCCGATAAGGCGGGCGGCGCGATGCCGATGCGCCGCCACCCCATACGCACGCGACCAGGCATCGAACCCGACGTACTTCAGCCAGACACCAGACCACTCCGGCAACTCCATGGCCGGTATCGACCATGCCACTACTTCTTCACGACGGGGGTTTCCGGGAGACTCTGGACGACGTCACCCTTGTCATCAATAAAATCCAACGATGCCTTTCCAGCAGGCGTGACGGACATGATGATCCTGGGATTTCCTGAATCGTCCGCGAGAATCACCGCAGACGATTTTCCGCGAGTACGCCCGACAAAGAGCCTCTGTGTCTGCTCACCACCCGCGTCCTTCCACTGCTTCAACAGCGCATCCTTCTCCGGCCCATTCGGGGCCGCCAGATACTTTTCATACAGCCCTTCGTACTGCTTGGAAAGTCCGCGATCGAATACGGAAAGGCCGGTTTCCATGAAGCCGCCCTCCTCGTAGTGATGCAGGGCGATTTGCTGATCTCCGCCGAACCGATCCATCGAAAGATGCACGCCGCCACTGGGCTTTCCATCTTGACCGAGACTGCCGTCATAGATGAGCCCACCGACCTCGTCGCCCACGCCGTTATAGAACAGCATTCCGGGCATATTGCTTCTCTCGGTTTTCATGACCTTCCCGCCCATCACCGGATCGGGCAGCAAACCGCGGGCGGCCAACACCATGGACCTGGACCCGTCCTCGTTGACGATATTGATGCGCTTGACATCGATCTCGGAAAATACCTGCTTGCTGCCAGCGCCTCGGGCCCCCATCAGCATGAGCGTCAAAGGAAGGGCGAGCGCCACAGCCGAAAAAATCTTCAGAATTCGATTTTGCCTGCGCAACTGCGCGATGACGCCAGCCGCTCCCACGTCCCCACCCCTACCTTCCGTCGTCGACACGCGAGCCTCCTTATTGGCGATAAATGCGCGACCCAGCATAGGCACTTGATTCTTCTCCCTGCAAGCAAGACGGACATGAGCGAACCATCTTTCTTGCCAGAGAAATGCCTCGGACTTCTTTTCGTTTCTTCAAAAAACCAAACGGTCGACAGCCCGCACTACAAGTTTGCGATAGCCACAGGAACACTGCAGTCGCATTAGCCGCTTTGGATCGTCCACGCGACTGGTCGCTGCGAATGCCGCCGACCTCCCGCAGCGGCAGCTACTTCCTTCTGGAGCGCCTCTACTCCACCTGATCCATGCGAATCCGGTTGGCGAACAGCGAGAACGCCAGCATCCCGGCCAGACCGCTGGCGCGCGCGACCCACGTCGGCAACCAGCGCGGCGGCGCCAGGACGCCGGACTCGAACAGCGGCGCGAACGCGGCCACGTCCTCCAGCGCCATCTTGCCGGCGAACAGCCAGCGGCACAGCGGCAGCCGGTCGCGCTGCAGCGCCTGGCGGAAGAAGGTGTGCACCGACACCAGCCCGCGCAGGTACACCGTGTCCTTGGTGAATGCGGCGCCGCCGGTGGTCGGCACGCCGCGGAACACGCGCTGCGCCGAGGAGAAGCTCTCCGCAGGCGCCTGCCCGGCCGCATCGAAGTAGCGGAACACCTCGATGAAGTCGGCGCCGTCGCGGGCCAGCGCGATCGCCTCGATGCGCAGGCTGATCCGCTTCATGCGCTCGATGTCGATGCTGCCGGTGATCTGCTCGGCGAAGGTCGCCAGGCCTTCCTGGGTGGCGGTGGTGCGTGGCGAGGACAACGCCAGGCTCGGCAGCTGCGCCTGTTGCCGGCCGTTGAGCGCGGTCAGCGAATGCACCAGCGCCTCGTGGTGGAACAGTTGCGCGCGGTCGTAATCGCTGAAGTGCGCGCCGGAGCGCAGGCGGATGCGCTGCGCGCCGGCGGCGGCCTTGGCGAGCAGGTCCGGATCCAGTTCCACCGTGATCACCCGCGCGCCGAAGAACTCGTCCAGGTCGCGCTGCAGCAGCAGGCGCAACGCGGTGGCCGACACCGGCACCTGCTCCTCGGCCGAAAACAACTCGCGGTCCAGCTCCTGGGCGATGCGGATGAAATGGCCGGCGGCCTCGCGGGTGGTGGGCCCGTGGCCGGGCATCGGGTCGTCCGGCACGCCGAACAACTGCGCCGAATAAGTGCCCACTGCCGGCGTGCCCAGCGCTTCGAGCAGGGCGGCGGCCAGATCCCAGCTGTGCACCGAGGCCTGCAGGTAGGCGCCGAGCGGATGTGCCGGATCGGCGGCCTCGGCGATCGCCGCCAGCTCGCGGCGGGTGTCGGCGAAATCCAGCCTGGGGTAGTCCACCTGCGGCAGTTGCGGCTGGCCGCGCGCCACGCTCTCCAGGAACGGCGCCTGCAGCGCCACCGGCCAGCTCGCCAGGGCCAGCAGGCGGATGCCGCGCACCGCCTTGACCAGCCGCGCGTCGAGCGCGGCGTGGTGGCGGATCTCGGCCGGCAGCGCGCGCTTGGCCACGGCCGGCGTCAGCGGCGCAGGGTGCGCGGCGGCGGACGCTTGCCGCCAGGTTTGCCACCACTTGGCTTGCTACCGCTAGGCTTGCCGCCGCGGCCGGCGGCCGCGTTCTGCGCCTGGCGCTGCGCCAGCTTGCCGGCGGCGCCGGCGACCTCGTCGCGCAGCTTCAGGTAATTGGCCAAGCGCGCCTCCTCGATCTCGCCGCGCTCGATCGCCGCCTGCACCGCACAGCCCGGCTCGGCCTGGTGCGCGCAGTCGTTGAAGCGGCACTGCGCCGCCAGCGCCTCGATGTCGGCGAAGCCGCCCTCGGCCAGGTCTTCCTCGCCGGTGGGCTTGAGTTCGCGCATGCCCGGCGTGTCGATCAGGCAGGCGCCGGACGGCAGCGGCAGCAGCGCGCGATGGGTGGTGGTGTGGCGGCCGCGCGAGTCGGTGGCGCGCACCGCCGCGGTGCGCATCTTCTGCACGCCGAGCAAGGTGTTGGTCAGGGTGGACTTGCCGGCACCGGACGAGCCGACCAGCACCGCGGTCTGCCCCGGCCCCAGCCACGGCCGCAGCGCGTCGACACTGTCGGCCTGGCGGGCGTTGACCGTGAGCAGCGGGATCGACTGCGCCGCCAGTTCCTCCAGCACCGCCAGCGCGTCGGCGGCGTACTCGGTGAGGTCGGCCTTGGTCAGCACCACCACCGGCGCTGCACCGCCGCCGCCCACCAGCAGCAGATAGCGCTCGATCCGGCGCGGATTGAAGTCCGCATCCAGGCCGCAGACGATGAACACCGTATCGATGTTGGCCGCGATCACCTGCTGGTGGTAGTGCTCGCCGGCGGCGCCGCGCTTGATCGCGGTGCGCCGCGGCAGCAAGGCGACGATGCGCGTGTCCTCCAGCAACACCCAGTCGCCGACCGCGGCGCGCTCGTGGCTGGGAAAGCGCGGCCGCTGCCAGTCCGGCAGCGATTCGACCTTGAATCCGGTGTCCACCGCATCGGCGACCACATAGCCGGTGCGGTGCTGCTCCACCACCCGCGCCGGCCGCGCCTGCGGATGCGCGTCGAACAGCGCGCGCCAGGCCGGCTCCTCGGGCAATCCGGGCCAGGGCCAGCCGATGGGGCGCAACGCGTCGAAGTCGATCGGGGAGGTGGTCATGAGCGGATTCTAGAGGGTGCGCCGCGCCCAGAGGTGAGCGCAGGGCGGCCACTGGGACACGCGCAGGGCGGCGCCTTGCGTGGTTGGCCCGCGCCGCAGGCGGCGCCCCGGGAGTCGCCAGCAGCAGCGTATGACCCGCGCGACACGTGTGTGGCCGCCACACGGGCCAGCCATCGCGCCACGCCCGTCGCAGCGCCAAGCGTGGCGGCCGGGCGCCGTAGACGACCCGCTACCACGGCGCCCCACCGCCCCGCCGCGGTGTCACATTTCCGCTACCATGCAGGTCCCACGCCCCACCGGCCAATGCGATGCCCACCCTGCCGATCAAGCCGCTCGCGATCCGCGAACGCCTGTCCGAAGTCCGCTACGAGATCCGCGGCGAACTGGCACGGCGAGCCCGCGAGCTGGAGGCCCAGGGGCGCAAACTGATCAAGCTCAACATCGGCAATCCCGGCGCGTTCGGCTTCCGTGCGCCCGAGCACCTGCAGCGCGCGATCGCCGACGACATGGGCCGCACCGATCCCTATACCCACCAGCAGGGCCTGCCGGAGGCGCGCGAGGCGATCGCCGCGGCCTACGCCCGGCGCCAGCATCCGGACGCGCACCCGGACCGCATCTTCGTCGGCAACGGCGTCAGCGAGCTGATCGACCTGTCGCTGCGTGCGCTGCTCAACCCCGGCGACGAAGTGCTGGTGCCCTCGCCCGACTACCCGCTGTGGTCGGCCGCCACCATCCTCAACGACGGCCGCCCGGTGTACTACCGCTGCGCGCCGGAGAACGGCTTCCAGCCCGACCCGGTGGAGATCGAGACGCTGGTGTCCTCGCGCACCCGCGCCATCGTGCTGATCAACCCGAACAACCCCAGCGGCGCCAGCTACTCGCGGGCGCTGCTGGAGAAGATCGTCGCCATCGCGGTCAAGCACAACCTGCTGCTGATGGTCGACGAGATCTACGACCAGGTGCTGTACGACGAGGCGGAGTTCGTGTCGGTGGCACCGCTGGCCGGCGCGCATCCGTGCATCAGCTTCGGCGGCCTGAGCAAGGTGCACCGCGCCTGCGGCTGGCGCGTGGGCTGGGCGCTGCTGTCGGGCGACGCCGAGCGCGTCGGCGATTTCCGCAACGCCATGGACCTGCTCGGCGCGCTGCGCCTGTGCGCCAACGTCCCCGGCCAGTTCGCCATCGATGCCGCGGTCAACGGCCCAGACACGATCTCGCCGCTGTGCGCCCCGGGTGGACGCCTGTACGAAACGCGCCGCGCGGTACTCGAGGCCTGCGCGGCCAGCGAGCACCTGTCGCTTGTGCAGCCGGCCGGCGCGCTGTACGCGTTCCCGGCCGTGGTCGGCGCCGCCGCGCGCGGGTTCGACGACCACGCGTTCGCCCTGGAGCTGATGGAACAGGAAGGCGTGCTGGTGGTGCCAGGCTCCAGCTTCAACGTGCCCTACCGGCACCATTTCCGCGTCACCCTGCTGCCGGAGGCGGCGACGATGCGCGAGGTGTTCGCGCGCATCGACCGCGTGCTGGCACGCCGCGCCGAGGATGCCACCAAGGTGGTGCCACTGAAGCCGCGGGCGGCTGTGGGGCGGTGAGTGGGGAATGGGGAAGGGGGAATGGCAAAGCGTGCGTGCGCCGTTCCTGCGAGCGCGCGTCCCGGTGATGGGGCTGCCACTGGCGCCGCGTAGATGAGCCAGGCGCGTTTCGCCGCTGTCCAGCACACACCGCTGCGCTACCTGGCGCTGGGCGATTCCTACACGATCGGCGAAGGCGTGGATGCCGACGGACGCTGGCCGATGCAGCTGGCGGCGGCGCTGCGCCGCGACGGCATCGCCCTGGCCGATCCGCAGATCGTCGCCACCACCGGCTGGACCACCGACGAACTGGACGCCGGCATCGACACGGCCGCACCGCAGGGACCCTTCGACCTGGTGACGCTGCTGATCGGCGTCAACAACCAGTACCGCGGCTATCCGCTCGACGACTACCGCACGCAGTTCGACGCGCTGCTGCAGCGCGCAATCGGCTTCGCCGACGCGCGCCCGCAGCGGGTGCTGGCGGTGTCGATCCCGGATTGGGGCGTGACCGCGTTCGCACAGCCGCCCGCCCACGATCCGGCACGCATCGCCGCGCAGATCGACGCCTTCAACGCCGCCGCGCAGGCCTGCTGCGCCGCGCGCGCGGTGCGCTTCGTCGATATCACCGGCTGCAGCCGCGATGGCGGCGGCGACCCGGCGATGCTGGCCGCGGACGGGCTGCATCCGTCGGCGGCGATGTATGCGCGCTGGAGCGCGCGGCTGTTGCCGGCGGCACGCGATGCGTTAGCCTAGCTGGCGTACGCCCGCTGCCAAGGACCGACATTGCGCGACGCCAGCACCACCCAGCCCATGACCCGCCCGCAGGCCCTGGCCATCGCCCGCGCCTTCCTGCCCACGCATCCGCTTGGCAACCGCTACGACTACTACTACACACGCACCAAGCTGCGCACCGATCCGCTGTACCCCGGCGTGCTCGCCGCGCTGCGCGGCACCGACGCGCCGGTGCTGGACCTGGGTTGCGGGCTGGGCCTGCTCGCGCATGCGCTGCGCGCCGACGGCCAGCGCCAGCGCTACCACGGCGTGGACATCGACGCGGCCAAGATCCGCCGCGCCGGCGCCATCGCCGCCCGCAACGGGCTGCAGGACACGCATTTCGCGGTGGTCGACCTGGGCCAGTCCTGGCCCGAGCACCACGGCAGCGTCGCGATCCTGGACGTGCTGCAGTACCTGGACCGCGACATGCAGTCCAACCTGATCCGCAGCGTGGCGCGCATGCTCACGCCCGGCGCCAAACTGGTGATTCGCAGCGGCCTGGGCGATGCCAGCGGCCGCGGCCGCACCAGCCGCATCACCGACGTGCTCGCGCACCTGGCCGGCTGGATGCAGGAGTTGCCCAAGGCCTACCCCACCCGCGACAGCCTGCAGGCCCAGCTCGACGCCGCCGGCCTGCGCGCCAGCTTCGCGCCGCTGTACGGCAACACGCCGTTCAACAACTGGCTGATCGTGGCGGAACCGCGTTGACGTCGCAGCTGTCGCGCGAACTCCCGGTCTGCACGACCTTCTCGCCGATCGTGGCCCAGCGCGCGCGACAGCGAGCGCCCTCCGCGTCGGCGCGTTCCCCGCTGCAAGCTGCCATGCCGCCGCACAGCGGCATGGAGATGGCCTCCATGCACTGAAGGTTGCAGTGCGTGAAAGACGGCCTCTGGCGATTCCTGGCGGACGGTTTTTAGGTGTGCGATAGTCCGCCCGACCAGCCATGGACTCGGCAGAGGGACACATGGATGTTGCGCCACTACTGGCAACATTGCGAGGAATAGCTGCGGCTATTCGCTCACCGTCGCGGCGCCAGACCGCGGACGTGCGACGCGTCTTCGCGGACCGCACCGAGATGCACCAGTACTTCGACGCGCAGCACGCGGCAGGCTACGACTGCTTCGTCACTCGCCTGCGAGACGGCTGGGAGGTGCGCAGTTACAAGCGCACCAGATGAAAGCGCAGCCAGGCCTTGCGCCATGCTGCCTGCACTACATCTGCACGCGCCGGATGGTCATGCCTTCGCCGCATGCGCCGACTACTCCGTGCAGCGAGCGACAGATACCCCTCGGGGGCCTGTCGGCATGCCGCCCCGTGCATGGACACGGCCGCCGCAGTGTATGCGCATCGGCACCACGCCACAGCGCAAGCGGGGAAGCGCGTCCAGCCTCAGGTTGGGCAGATCGTCTCCAGCCCGCGCGCCTGCACAGCCTGCAACACCCCCTCCACGATCGCCGGATTGTGCCCGTGCGCCGCGCCCTCGTGCAGCAGCACGATGGCGCCGGGCTGCAGGTCGCGGGCGATGCGCGCGACGGTGACCGCGGGGTCGCAGCGCACACCGTCGAAGCCGCGCGCGCTCCAGGCCACCCGGGTCAGGCCATGCCGGCGCAACGGTGCGGCGACGAAAGGGTTGGTCATGCCCACCACCGAGCGGTACCAGCGCGGTGCGGTACCGGCGATCGCGGCCAGGGTCTGCTGCGCCTGGCCGATTTCCTGCGCCATGCGTCGCGGTCCCAGCGCCCAGAACCACGCCTGCGGATGATGCTGGCTGTGGTTGCCGATGCCGTGGCCGCGGCGCAGGATCTCGCGTACCAGTTGCGGGCGCGCGGCGGCGCGGGCACCGACCAGGAAGAACGTGGCCTTGGCCTGGTGGCGGTCGAGCAGGTCCAGGATCGCCACGGTGTCGTCGGAGGGGCCGTCGTCGATGGTCAGCCACACCCGCGGCGCGCTGCCGGGCAGGCGGTCCAGCACCGGCGCGTACAGCCGCGCCCGCGGCAGGAACACCGGCAACACCAGCGCCGCGTGCGACAGCAGCAGCGCCGGCAGGCCGACTGGCCAGCCATACGCCCACCACAGCCCCGCCACCAGCGCCTGCGAGGCCAGCGCCCAGGGCAGCCAGCGGTACGGGTGGCGCGGGATGCGATGCAGCGTTTCCGGAACTGTCATGCCCCATGATGCCATGCGGCGTAGAATGACCGGTCCGACTCTGCGACGACTGCCTGCCATGTCCCTCGACCCCGCCCTGCGCTCCCGTATCGAAACGCTGCTCAGCTCCAACCGCGTCGTGCTGTTCATGAAAGGCCAGCCGAGCATGCCGCAGTGCGGGTTCTCCGCCAAGGCGGTGGGCGCGCTGAACGAGCTCGGCGTCGACTTCGCCCACGTCAACGTGCTGGCCGACCAGGACATCCGCGAGGGCATCAAGGTCTACGGCGACTGGCCGACCATCCCGCAGCTGTACGTGGACGGCGAGCTGATCGGCGGCAGCGACATCATCCTGCAGATGGCCGGCAGCGGCGAGCTGAGCGAACTGCTCGGCGTGGCCGCGCCGGACCGCACCCCGCCGTCGATCACCATCACCGACGCCGCCGCCGAGATGCTGCGCGGCGCGCTGGCCGACGCCCCGGGCGCGAGCCTGGCGCTGGCGATCGACGCGCAGTTCCAGCCGAACTTCCAGCTGGCGCCGACCGATCCCAACGCCATCGCTGCCGAGTCCAACGGCCTGCGCGTGCAGTTCGACCTGGGCAGCGCGCGCCGCGCCGACGGCATCACCATCGACTGGGTGGACGACATCCGCGGCCGCGGCCTGGCCATCGACAACCCCAATGCGCCCAAGCCGGTGCAGGACCTCAGCCCGCGCGACGCCGACGACCAGGTACGCGCCGGCGGCCTGCTCCTGGTGGACGTGCGTCCGCCGGAAGAGCGCGCGGTGGCAGCGGTCAATGTGCCGTTCCGCACCCTCGACGGCGAGCAGCGCGCGCAACTGGAAGCGCTGCCGAAGGACACCGCGCTGGCCTTCCTGTGCCACCGCGGCGGTCGCAGCGCGCAGGCGGCCGAGCATTTCCGCTCGCTTGGCTTCAGCAAGGTGCACAACGTGGTCGGCGGCATCGACGCCTGGACCGACCAGGTCGACGGCAGCGTGCCGAAGTACTGAGCCACGCACCTCGTGGGTTGCGTCCCGTGCGGACGCGCCGAAAGGGCGATCGAGCGATCGCCCTTTTTTGTGCCTGCACGCCGCGATCGGCACAGGAGCGCAAACACGTAGAAGCTTGGCGTGCTGGCGGCAACATGAACTCCGGCGATCTCCTGTGGGAGAGACTTCAGTCCCGACTGCAATGAGGTCGAATGCACCGATGGCTCGTCGCGGCTGAAGCCGCTCCCACAAGAGACACACTCCTTGTCTCCGGTACGCGTACCAGGCGAATGCTGGCGGCCGCGCCAACTGCCTGGTGACTCCCTGTGGGAGGGACTTCAGTCCCGACTGCAATGACATCCGATGCGTCACTGGCTACGCTGCCATGACGCAGCGAACGCGCAGGCCCCCTTCCCTCACCCGGCAAACCCACCCGCATCCAGGAACGCCTGCTCTTCGGCTGTCGTCGTGCGCCCCAGCGCCATATTGCGGTGCGGGAAACGACCGAAGCGCTGGATCACGTCTTCGTGCACCACCGCCCACTGCAGCGACTCCGCATCGCCGAGCGCGCTGAACAGCTCCACCGCCTGGCGCTGCCGCGCCGCGTCCTCGGCATGCGTGTAGGGCAGGTAGAAGAACATCCGCAGTTCCGCGTCGGTCTCCTGGTCGAACCCTGCCGCCAGCGCCTGGTCGGCATAGCGGCAGGCCAGGCCGTCGGTGGCGAAGGCGTGCGCGCTGCCGCGGAACACGTTGCGCGGCACCTGGTCGAGCAACAGCAGCAGCGCCAGCGCGCCTTCGGCGTCGGTCAGCCAGTCGCTGCGTTCGCCGCGCGCGGCGGCGTGATGCGCCTCCAGCAGGTGCTGGCGGACATTGGCGTCGAAGGAGTCGTTGGCGGCGAACCAGCGTTCGCGGCCGGCACTGCGCCAGAAGTCCACGACGGTGCGCGCAGGGGTGTCGGTCATTGCGGTGTCCATGGGCGAGAATCGCGCTGCATAACAGGTTCCGCGTCGCGATTCGGTGCAGCAAGGCGTGCCGATGCCGCACCCGCACTTGGCAAGCGCGCCGGCTCGGGCTAGCGTGCGGGCACGGCCGCAAGGGCCGGATTCATCTTCCGGGGAAAATTCGATGCGTCATCTGTTGCTCGCCTGCCTGGGCGTAGCGTTGTGCGGCCCGGCCGCCGCGGCCTCGCGTTTCGTCGACGATCCCTATCCCAGCACCTATCGCGCGCTGGCGTCGGTGCCGGTGCTGATCGAACACGCCACCGTGCTCACCGGCACCGGCGAGCGCCTGGACGATGCCGACGTGCTGCTGCAGGACGGCCGCGTGCAGGCGGTCGGCCGCGCGCTGGCCGCGCCGGCCAACGCCACCCGCATCGACGGCCACGGCAAGTGGGTCACGCCCGGCATCATCGACGTGCACTCGCACCTGGGCGTGTATCCCAGCCCGGGCGTCAGCGCGCACAGCGACGGCAACGAGGCGACCGCACCGGTGACCCCGAACGTGTGGGCCGAGCATTCGATCTGGCCGCAGGATCCCGGCTTCGGCACCGCGCTGGCCGGTGGCGTCACCGCGCTGCAGGTGCTGCCCGGCTCGGCCAACCTGGTCGGCGGCCGCGGCGTCACCCTCAAGAACGTGCCGGCCACCACCTACCAGGCGATGAAGTTTCCCGGCGCGCCATGGGGCCTGAAGATGGCCTGCGGCGAGAACCCCAAGCGGGTGTACGGCGAGAAGGGCGGCCCGTCCACGCGCATGGGCAACGTCGCCGGCTACCGCGCCGCCTTCATCGACGCCAGCGAATACCTGCGCAAGAACGCGCCCAAGCAGAAGAGCCCGCCCAAGCGCCACTGGTGGAGCCGCGGCAACGGCGACAACGACAGCAGCGGCGACAGCGGCGGCAAGCGCGACCTCAAGCTGGACACGCTGGCCGGCGCCATCAATGGCGACATCCGCGTGCACATCCACTGCTACCGCGCCGACGAGATGACCACCATGCTCGACCTGGCCAAGGAGTTCGGCTTCAAGATCGCCGCCTTCCACCATGGCGTGGAGGCCTACAAGATCGCCGACCGCCTGGCCCAGGAGAACGTCTGCGGCGCGCTGTGGGCCGACTGGTGGGGTTTCAAGATGGAAGCCTTCGACGGCATCCAGGAGAACATCGCCCTGGTCGACCGCCCCGCCAACGGCTGCGCGATCGTGCACTCGGATTCGGAGGAAGGCATCCAGCGGCTCAACCAGGAAGCGGCCAAGGCGATGGCCGCCGGCCGCCGCGCCGGCATGGACATCCCGCCCGAACGCGCGATCCGCTGGCTGACCAGCAACCCGGCCAAGGCGCTGGGCATCGACAGGCAGACCGGTTCGCTGGAGCCGGGCAAGATGGCCGACGTGGTGCTGTGGAACGGCAACCCCTTCAGCTCCTACGCCCTGGCCGACAAGGTCTACATCGACGGCGCGCAGGTCTACGACCGCGCCGACCGCCGCCTGCAACCGACCTCCGACTTCATGCTCGGCCAGGAGGCTGCCCGATGAGCCGCGCCCTACCCTCGCCCCACCGCCTGGCGCTGCGCCTGGCCCTGGCCGCCTGCCTGCTGCTGGGCAGCGCGCCCGGGTTCGCCCAGGACGTACTGATCCGCGGCGCCACCGTGCACACCGCCAGCGCCCGCGGCACCCTCGCCAATGCCGACGTGCTGGTCCAGGGCGGGGTGATCCGCGCGGTCGGCCCCGGCCTGAGCGCGCCGACCGGCGTCGCCGTGGTCGAGGCCAAGGGCCGGCCGCTGACCCCGGCGCTGTTCGGCGGCATTACCGAGATCGGCATCGAGGAAGTCTCCGGCGAGGCCTCCACCGTCGACAGCACGCTGACACTGCCGCACGAGCAGCCGATGCGCCCGGAGTTCGACGTGACCCTGGCCTACAACCCCGAATCGGTGCTGATCCCGGTCGCACGGGTGGAAGGCATCGGCTTCACCGCGCTCGGCGCCAACACCGGCGGCGCCTTCGTCGCCGGCCAGGGCGCGGTGATGCGCCTGGACGGCGGCGCCGACCCGATCGGCCCGCGCGCGCTGTACCTGCACCTGGGCAGCGATGCGCTGGAACTGAGCGGCAAGTCGCGCGCGGCGCAGTGGATGCTGCTTGACCAGTTGGTGGCCGAAGCGCGCGGGCGCATGCCCGCCGATTCGCCGCATGCGCTGCTGACCCCGGCCGGACGCGCGGTGCTGGCGCGCTATCTCGCCGGCCAGGGCCGCATCGTAGTCACGGTGAACCGCGCGGCAGACATCCGCCAACTGCTGCGTTGGGCACAACGCGAGAAGGTGCGCATCGCCATCGCCGGCGGCGACGAGGCCTGGAAGCTGGCGCCGGAACTGGCGAAGGCGCAGGTGCCGGTGTTCGTCAACGCGCTGGACGACCTGCCGGCCAGCTTCGACCAGATCGGCGCCACCCTGGAGAACGCCGCGCGCCTCAACGCCGCCGGCGTGGCGGTGAGCTTCACCCAGGGCGGCGACGGCGCGCACAACGCGCGCAAGCAGCGGCAGCTGGCCGGCAACGCGGTCGCGCACGGGCTGCCGTGGGACGCCGCCCTGGCCGGCCTGACCCGGGTCCCGGCCGAGGCCTTCGGCGTGGGCGATCGCCTGGGCAGCATCGCCCCGGGCAAGCTTGCCGACCTGGTGCTGTGGGAAGGCGACCCGCTGGACGTGGCGCACTACGCCGAGCAGGTCTGGCTGGGCGGCCGCGCCATGCCGATGCGCTCGCGGCAGACCGAACTGCGCGACCGCTACATGCAGCAGAACGGCGCGCTGCCGAAGGCGTACACGCACTAAACCGCGTCGAGCACGCCGGGACGGCATCGCACTGACGATGCCGTCCCGCCGGTGGCGACGCCCCGCAATGCGCACCTGAGCGCTGCCCCACCGCCGCGCGGAAACGGCATCGCGTCCGCGTCCGCGCGCAGTAGGCTGTGCGCCTCGCTGCCGTCGCCCGCGCCGCCATGCCCTGCTTGCTTCGCCTGTTGCTGTGCTGCCTCGCCCTGTACGCCGCGGCACCCGCGCTGGCAGACGCAGCCGATTTCGGCGTCGCCAGGGTCGGCGATCGCGTCGTCGTCGACAGCGGCGCCGATCTGCAGTTCAGCGTGGACGCGCGCACCGGCGACGTGGTCTCCCTGCGCTACCGTGGCGTCGAACTGGAGAGTCCGGAAGCCAAGCACTCGCAGATCGCCTCGGGCCTGGGCAGCGCCCGCGTCGCCGCACGCACTGTCGGCGACACCATCGTGGTCTCGGCCAGCGCTGGCGACCTGGTGCAGTACTACATGGCGCGCAAGGGCCGCGACGCGCTCTACCTGGCCACCTATGCGCCGACCCTGCTGCCGGTCGGCGAATTGCGCTTCATCGCCCGGCTCGACGCGGCGAAGTTGCCCGACGCCGAACGCGAGCCGGATTCCAACGTCGGTACCGCGATCGAGGGCAAGGACGTATTCCTGCTGCCGGACGGCCGCACCAGCTCCAAGTTCTACTCGGCACGGCGCGCGATCGACGACAGCGTGCATGGCGTCAGCGGCCCCGGCCTCGCGGTGCGGATGTGGATGGGCGATCGCGAGCACAGCGCGGGCGGGCCGTTCTTCAAGGACATCGCCACGCAGCGGACCGCGCGCACCCACGAGCTGTACAACTACATGTTCTCCAACCACACCCAGACCGAGCCGTACCGCGGCGGCCTGCACGGGGTGTACGTGCTGCAGTTCAGCCGCGGCGGCGCGGCAGCGCAGGTGCCGCCGGACCTGCGCTTCATCGACGCGTCGCTGGGCTTGCTAGGCTTTCTGGGCGCGGAAGCGCGCGGCGCGGTGACCGGCCAGGTCTCCGGCATCGCCGCGGGGCAACCCGCGGTGGTCGCCCTGCGCAACGCGCAGGCGCAGTACTGGGCCAGGGCCGATGCCGAAGGCCGCTTCCGCATCGCCGGCATTCGCCCCGGCGCGTACCGCATCGCGCTGTATCGGAACGAGCTGGAAGTGGCCCACGCCACCGTGCAGATCGCAGCCGCAGCCACCGCGCAGGCCGCCCTGCATGCGGTCCCGCTGCCCGGCCAGGTGATCTGGCAGATCGGCGATCCCGATGGCACGCCGGCCGGTCTCCGCAACGCCGCGTTGCTGGCGCGCGCGCATCCCTCCGACCGGCGCATGGCGCCATGGGGACCGCTGACCTATCGCGTGGGCCACGACCGTCTCGACGCATTCCCGGCGGCGCAATGGCGCGGCGTCAACACGCCCACGCGCATCGCCTTCGTGCTCTCGCCCGAGCAGGTCCACGCCTACCGCCTGCGTCTGTTCGTCACCCTGACCCAGGCCGGCGGCCGCCCGCAGCTGCGGGTGAACGATCGCTGGAGCGGACCCGTGCCGCCGCGGCCGGAGCAGCCGGACAGCCGCGGAATCACCCGCGGCACCTACCGCGGCAACAACACCGTCTATCTGTTCGACATTCCGGCCAGCGCGCTGCAGGCCGGCCTCAACACGCTGGACATCGACGTCGCCTCGGGCTCGCCGGACAACGGGTTCCTCGGCCCGGGCATCGTCTTCGACAGCGTGCAATGGCTCGCGCCGTGAGGCGCTGCGGGCAGACGCGCCACACGCGCCGGCGAGGACGTCGCCACGCTGCTACGCTGCGCCCCTGGCCCGACGGAGACATCCCGATGCGCGGTTCGCTGTCCCTCCAGCGCCTGCTGCCGCTGGCGCTGCTGGCCCTCGCCTGCGGCGCCGGCGCCGCGCCGCCCACACCCGGCGTCTATCTCGCCGATGGCGGCGACCGCCTCGACGTGGCGCGCGACGCCGACGGTCTGGGCTTCTCGCTCGACGTCACCGGCGCCAACGGCCATACCTGTGCGCTGGACGGCACGCTGCAGGGCGAACTCGGCTTCACCCGCGCGCACGACGACGATCCCGCGTCGCTGTGCCGCACCCGCCTGCACGCCGAGGGCGACGCCATCCGGGTCGAGGCGCTCACCCCCGACACCTGCCGCGACTACTGCGGCGCACGCGCCTGGTTCGAAGGCGACTACCGACGCGCCGCGCCGGCCTGCGTGCCCGAGGCGGCGGAGGCCACCCGCGCGCGCTTCCTGCGCCAGTACCAGGCCAAGGACTACGCCAATGCCGAACGCACTCTGGCCGCGCTGCTGGACGGCTGCGGCAAGACCCTGTTCTGGCTGGACGCCGCGCAGGTCCGCACCGATCTGGCGCTGACCCAGTATCACCTGGGCGACCGCGCCGGTTGCCTGCGCACGCTGGCACCGGTGCTGGAACGCGCCGGCAACGATGCCGAGGACGTGCGCAACACCCTGCCGCCCAGCGATGCCGACGGGTTCCTGCCGATCGCCCGCGCCGCCTGGCACAACGCGGCACTGTGCAAGGCGCCGCCGCACTGAGCCAGGCAGGAACGGCGGCGCCCGTGCGGCGCCGTCAGTTGGCGCCGATATTGGCCTGGATCCAGGCCCAGCCGTTGCCGCGCACCACCTCGAAACCGGCCTCGACCACGTGCAGGTACATCGCGTTGCTGAAGCGCCCGTCCTGCGCGCGATGGGTGTGCAGCCAGCTCAGGAACGGCTTGATGTCGATGTTGAGATTGCCGTTGCTCGGCAGAGTCGGCTGGCCGGCGGTGTTGTGCGGAATGAAGGTGTAGACGTAGTAGCCGGCGGCGCTGTTCATGCCTTCCCACAGATCGAAGGTGTAGCCGCCTGCGCTGATGACGTTGCTGTCGGTGAGCGTGCCGATCGGATACGAGTTGTGGCCGCCCCAGATCATCACTTCGGCCTGCGGGATCGCGCTGGAGGACACCGTGCTGTCCCAGCGGAAGAACAGGTCGTAGGCGAAGTCGCCGGCCAGGTTGCTGCCGCCGGACGAGTACGCGAAGGTCGACGGCAACGACCGCAGCGCCGAGACCTGCCGCGGGAAGGTGCGGTCGGCAGTGGGATTGAAGCCGTAGTGCGAGCCGCGCAGAATCGCCGGATAGCCGTACAGGCTGGCGTTGGGGAAATTGAAGGTCACGGTCATGCTCGGCGTGCTGCCGCTGTGGAACGTGCCCTGGATGACGTTGTTGGGGTCGTTGAAGTTGTTCACCCAGGCGTACTGGTTGCCGTACACCTGGTACGGCCCGGCCAGCGCCATCGGCGCGATGGCGAGCAGGGCGGTGGCGAACAGCGCGCGCAGGGTCCGCGCCCAGCCGCGCGGCGACCTGACGACCGTGGCGGGAAGGCGCGGCGAAGCAGCGGCGGAAACGGAAGCGGAAGCGTGCATGGCGGTCTCTCCTGAGCGTGCAGGGGCAGCGAAGCTGCTGCCGCGGCGGACGCTAGCAAGGTGCGCGTACCGCGAGCTATGACAAGACCCGCGCATGCCATGCGCCAGCGCAATAGCGCTACCGCGATCCAGGCCACGGCCGCGCGGCGCTTCACAGATATCGCGTGCCAGCGAGATTTCCGCCACGGCATCGTCTACGCATTGCGGTCGCCGGGCGAACGGTCGGCGGCGACATCTCGCACTGCAGCATGCCGATGTACGCAGTCGCAGCGCGCGCGAGGTCGCGCTAAGCTGATCGGTCATTGCGGAGAAGCACGATGACGCTGCGCTGGTATTTCGATTTCATCTCGCCGTTTTCCTATCTGCACTGGCAGCAGGTGAAAGCGCTTCCGGAGTTCGCCCGGATCCAGCCGGTGCCGATCGTGTTCGCCGCGGTGCTGGCGCAGCTGCAGACGCGCGGGCCGGCCGAGGTGCCGCACAAGCGCGAGTTCACTTATCGCTTCGTGCAGTGGCAGGCGCAGCAGCAAGGCGTGCCGCTGCGCTTCCCGCCGGCACATCCGTTCAACCCGCTGACGGCGCTGCGCCTGTGCATCGCCGCCGGCACCACGCCGCAGGCCATCGATGCGCTCTTCGACTGGCTGTGGCGCGATGGCCACGCGGGCGACGACGCCGCGGCCCTGGCGCCGGTCGGCCAGGCATTGGGGATCGCCGACGTGGCCGCGGCCACCGCCGATGCGCAGGTCAAGGCGCAACTGCGCGCCAACACCGAACAGGCGCTGGCGGCCGGCGTGTTCGGCGTGCCGACCCTGCAGATCGACGACACCCTGCTGTGGGGCAACGACGCGCACCCGCTGATGCGCGCGGTGCTGGCCGACCCGCAACTGCTGCAGCGCGGCGACATGGCGCGCCTGAGCGCGCTGCCGGTCGCGGTGCAGCGCAACGCCTGAGCGGTCGCCATGTCCATCGATCTCCCCAATCACTGGAGCTTCAGCGGATGCGCATCGGCATCGTCGTAGATTCCGCCTGCGACCTGCCGCAGGACTACATCGCCCAGCACGACCTGGTGGTGTTGCCGATCAGCGTGCGCCTCGGCGGCACCGTCCTGGCCGATCGCCGCGACGAAGCGGCGACGCTGGAGTTCCTGCACGCACAGGTCAGCGCGCACGGCGCCGAAGCCGAGACCGTGCCGTACAGCGTGGCGCAGATCCGCGAGCTGTTCCTGAGCCGGCTGGTCATCGACTACGACCACGTGTTCTGCCTGACCATCGCCAAGACCCGCAGCCCGATCCACGAGCACGCGCAGCAGGCCGGCTTCGCCATCCTCAACGACTACAAGCCGATCCGTCAGGCAGCCGGCCACGCCTCGCCGTTCGCGCTGCGCGTGATCGACACCGGGAACCTGTTCGCCGCACAGGCGGTGATCGCGGTCGAGGCGGTGCGGTTGCGTGCCGACGGTGCCGGCGTGCAGGCCATCCGCGAGCGGCTAGAGACGCTGGCCGAGCACACCCATGGCTACATGATCGCGCGCGACCTGTACTACCTGCGCAGCCGCGCGCGCAGCAAGGGCGACCGCAGCGTCGGCCTGCTCAGCGCCGCGCTCGGTTCGGCCCTGGACATCAAGCCGGTGCTGCACTGCCACCGTGGCGAGACCGCGCCGGTGGCCAAGCTCAAGGGCTTCGACCACGCCGTGCAGACCCTGTTCGGCCTGGCCGCCAAGCGCGTGGCCGCCGGGTTGATGACGCCCACGCTGTGCCTGAGCTATGGCGGCGAGCTGGCGGAACTGCGCGCCCTGCCCGGCTACGCGGCGCTGCGCCAGGCCTGCGACGGCCACGGTGTGGAGCTGCAGGAAAGCGTGATGAGCCTGACCGGCATGGTCAATGTCGGCAAGGGCGCGCTGGTGCTGGGCTTCGCCGGCGAGGCGCTGCGCTTCGGCTGATCCGGCCGCGTCGACGGCGGCGCGGCGCCGGCTCTGCTAGGCTGCGCCGCTTCGTACCGCCCACAAGAGATGCCCATGGCCGTCACCTACTCGATCAGCCTGCCCGATCCCGCCCGTGCCCGCGGCAGCCAGCCGTCGCTGAGCTTCACCGCGCACGGCGCCGACGCCTTCGCCGAACAACTGCAGGCCGCGCTGAGCGACCCGGCCTGGTTCGAGCGCTGGCGCGCGCTGCAGCCGGAGCCGGACGAGGTCGATCCGGCGCTGGGCGTGACCGATCCGGCAGCACGGGTGACCGGCCGCCAGGACGATCTGCGCATCGACCTGTCCGCCACCACCAGCATCCCCGGCGACATCCTCAAGCAGCGCCTGCGCCTGCTCGCAGGCAGCGGCTGGGAACTGCGCGACGTGCGCTGAGCCGAACGGCACGGCCACCGCACTGCGGTGGCCGAGACGCTCTGCGGTGCCGCGCTAGGACACAGCCACCGCCCGGCGTGGCCAGGACCAGCGCAGATTGACCGCCAGCGTGCCCAGCACGATCAGCGCCAGGCCCAGCCACTGCACTGGCACCAGCCGGTGGCCGTACAGCAGGTAGTCCAGCAGCAGCGTCACCAGCGGGTAGACGAAGGCGACCACCGCGATCGCCGCCACGTGCAGGTGCCGGTAGGCGCTGTAGAACAGCACGTACACCACGCCGCTGTGGATCACCCCCAGGCCGACCAGCCAGAACCAGTGGCGGCCGGGGTGCAGCGCGGCGCCGCTGGAGAAGCCGGCCAGCATCGCCGCACCGACCCAGCACTGCACCGTCACCACCGCCAGCGGCCGCTCGCGGCTGATCCGCCGCGACATCAGCAACGACGCGCCGCACAGCAGCGCGCCCAGCAGGGTCAACGCGATCCCGCCCAGATAGCCGCGGTCGGCGCTGGACCACAGCCGCAGCGGGTCGGCCGAACAGGCCACGCCGACGAAGGCCAGCAGGGTCCAGCCCAGGTCGGAACGGCGGCTGCGTTCGCCCTGCAGCAACGCCGCCAGGATCAGCATGACGAACGGGAACACGTGGTAGACCATGGTCGCCACGCCGATCGACGAACGCGCCATGCCGGCGAACAGCGCCACCCAGTTGAGCACCAGCAACACGCCACTGAGCGCCGCGTCGCGCAACAGCGCGCGCTCGCGCCACAGGCCGCGCAACTGCCCGCCGAGCAGGCCGCACACGGTCAGGAACAGCGCGCCGAACAGGCAGCGGTAGAACACCGCGGTCACCGGATCCTGGCCGCTCTCGTGCACGAACACGCCGATCGAGCCGATCAGCACCTCGGCCAGCAGCAACTGCCACAGTGCCCGCCGTGACGCGCCCGCAGGCGCTGCGTGCACCGCGCTCATAACGCGATCGTTCCGTGCAGGTACTGCACCGCCGCGCCACGCACCTGCACGTGGTCCGGCGTCACCCGGCAGTCCAGTTCGCCGCCGCGCGCAGACGCCTGCCACGCACGCAGGTCCTGCTTGCCCAAGCGCTGCGCCCAGAGCGGCGCCAGCGCGGCGTGGATCGAGCCGGTCACCGGATCCTCGGCGCCGCCGTTGGCCGGCCAGAAATAACGCGAGACGAAATCGTGCTCGCGGCCGGGCGCGGTGACCGCGACATCGCGCGGTGCCAGCGCCAGCATCCGCGCCAGGTCCGGCACCACCGCGCGCACCTGGGCTTCATCCGCGTACACGGCGATGTAGGCCTGGTCGTTGCGGTACGCCGCCTGCGGCGCGATCGACAACGCCTGCGCGAGCGCCTGCGGCACCGCCGCCAGCGCGGCCGGCGCCTGGTTCGGAAAGCGCAGGACGAAGCGCCCGTCGGCCTCGCGGTCCACCCCCAGTTCGCCGACCGCCGCGGCGCGGAACCGCAACGGCAGCGGCGCCAGACCCTGGGTGGCGACGACGAAGGCGCTGGCCAAGGTGGCATGGCCGCAGAACCCCACTTCGCGCAGCGGCGAGAACCAACGGATCGCGAACGCGCCATCGGCCTCGCGCACGAAGAACGCGGTCTCCGACAGATTGTTCTCGCTGGCGATGGCCTGCATCAGCGCGTCCGGCAACCACGCCTGCAGCGGCACTACCGCAGCCGGGTTGCCGCGGAACCGCACCGTGGCGAAGGCATCGACGATGAACAGCGGCAGTTGCACGCGCGGCCTCGGGAATGGGGAAGGACACGGCCAGTGTGCGCCGGGGTGGGCGACCAGCACAGAGTCAGATACGCTGCAAATCGACCGATACAGATGAGGCCGCCGCATGCGCCTGTACGAAGCTCTCGCCAGCCAGCTGCGCGACCAGATCGCGCAGGGCACGCTGCGTGCCGGCGAGCGCCTGCCGTCGATCCGGCAACTGGCCGCCGGCCACGGCATCAGCGCCGCCACCGCGGTGCAGGCCTGCCTGCAACTGGAACGCGAAGGCCGGGTGCAGGCGCGCCCGCGCTCGGGCTACTTCGTGCGCGCCGCGGCCACACCGCAACCGGCCGGCGCAGGCGCCGCTACCCGGCGGCGCGCCCCGGGCGCAGTCGCCAATCCCGCGCTGCAAGGCGTGCTGGACATGCTCGCGCGCTCGGATCTGGTGCCGCTGCACACCGCCACGCCGGCGGCGGCGCTGCTGCCCGGCGCGCACCTGGCCAGCGCGCTGGCGCGGCAGTTGCGCCGCCAGCGCAGCGCCGCGCTCGACTACGCACCGCCGCAGGGCCACGCCGCGCTGCGCCGGCAGATCGCGCAGCGCTACGCGCACTGCGCCACGGTCGTTGCCGCCGACGAGGTGGTGGTGACCGCCGGCGCGATGGAGGCGATCAGCCTGGCGCTGCGCACGCTCACCGCCCCCGGCGACGTGGTGCTGGTCGAGACCCCGACCTACCACGGCATCCTGCAGGCGGTCGCGGCGCTGCGGCTGAAGGTGCTGGAGGTCCCGAACCGGCCCGGCCAGGGCATCGACGCCGCACGCCTGGACGCGCTGCTGCAGCGCACGCCGGCGCGCGCCGCGGTGCTGGTGCCGAACTTCAACAATCCGCTGGGCAGCCTCACCCCCGATGCCGCCAAGCGCGCCGTGCTGGACAGTTGCGCGCGCCACGGCATGGTGGTGATCGAGGACGACATCTACGGCGAACTCGACTGGTCGGGGCAGCGCCCGCGGCCGCTGCGCCATTTCGACACCCACGGCAACGTGATCACCTGTGGCGCCTTCTCCAAGGTGCTGGCGCCCGGCTTGCGCGTGGGCTGGCTGCTCGGTGGCGCCTGGACCGACGCGCTGGTGCGCGCCAAGTACTTCTCGACCATCGGCGGCGCCAGCCTGCCGCAACTGGCCCTGGCCGACTACCTGCAGCGGCACGACCTGGAACGCCACCTGCGCAAGCTGCGCCGCACCCTGGCCGACAACGGCCAGCGCCTGCGCGAGGCGGTGCTGCGGCACTGGCCGGCCGATACCCGCATCGGCGACCCGGCCGGCGGCCTGTCGCTGTGGCTGCAACTGGCCGACGCCGGCAGCGGCCAGGCGCTGTTCGAGGCCGCTCTCGCCGCCGGCATCGGCACCTCGCCCGGGCATCTGTTCTCCAGCCGCGGCGACTATGCCGACCACCTGCGGCTGAGCTGCGGGCAGCCGTGGAGCGAGACGCTGGAAGATGCGATGCGGCGGCTGGGCAAACTGGCCGCGCGACTGCCGCGCTAGCGCCGCGTCCAGCGCCGCACCGCGGTCCCGATGCGAAGTTAGCTACCAGCGCTTGCTCGCACCGCGCCTGCAAGGCGCCCTGGTCCGCCTCCGAGCGACGCCGTGCATGCAACTCCACATGCGCGCCAACCGGCCGCGGCGATCGCCCCGCATGCGACACGACCGCGGTGGCCGCATCCGACGCAACGGCGTGACCGCGATCGACGTCAGCCAGGAGCGGCGTGCGCTACGGCGTTGCCGCGCCGATCGCCAGCGCCACGCAGGCGCCGACCAGGGTGCACGCGAGCATCGCCACGGGGCTGAGCGGGCTGCGCCAGCGCGGCCAGGGGAGCAGCAGGATGCGACGGCAAGACATGGCGCGGCTCCGATCCAGGGACGTGGCGAGGGCGAACCCTGCGGAATCTAGCCAGCGCCGGTCTCAGCAGGCGCGAACGCGATCGCACAACCGCGGGTCGGGCGCTGCGGCACCCGTGTTTGTTTACGAGACCGGCCACGCCGCGGCCGTCGTGGTCACCGGCCTGTCATGTGCGCGGCAGGCAAGCAGCTGCCTGCGTCACTAGAGTGCAGTCGCACCTGCACCGAAAAGCAATGCCAGGGACGACAGCGGAGAAGGCTGGTTGTGCCACCGGCAGCGCAACGCGCGGCCCCCTGCCCGGCGGGCCGCGTCGCGCGGCCGCCGGTGGAGCGCGCTCAGCCCTGCAGGGCGCGCGCGTGGAAGGCGATGTGCTCGCCGATGAAGCTGCCGATGAAGTAGTAGCTGTGGTCGTAGCCGGGCTGCACGCGCAGGGTCAGCGGGTAGCCAGCGGCCTCGGCGGCGGCCTGCAGCAACTGCGGGCGCAACTGCTTCTCGAGGAACTCGTCGCCGCCGCCCTGGTCGATCAGCAACGGCAGGCGCTCGCTGGCACTGCCGATCAGAACGCTGGCGTCGTAGGCCTGCCACTGCGTGCGGTCTTCGCCCAGGTAGGCGGTGAACGCCTTCTCGCCCCACGGCACCTGCGTGGGCGCCACGATCGGCGAGAACGCCGACACGCTGCGGTAGCGGCCGGGATTCTTCAGCGCGATCACCAGGGCGCCGTGGCCGCCCATCGAATGCCCGCTGATCGCGCGCCGGCCGTTGTGCGGGAACTGCGCCTCGATCAGCGCCGGCAGTTCCTGCACCACGTAGTCGTACATGCGGTAGTGCGCGTCCCACGGCGCCTGGGTGGCGTTGACGTAGAAGCCGGCGCCCTTGCCCAGGTCGTAACCCTCGGCGTCGGCGACGCTCTCGCCGCGCGGGCTGGTGTCGGGCGCGACCAGGATCACGCCATGCTCGGCCGCATAGCGCTGCGCACCGGCCTTGGTGATGAAGTTCTGCTCGGTGCAGGTCAGGCCGCTGAGCCAGTACAGCACCGGCAGCGTGGTGTGCTCGGCCTGCGGCGGCAGGTACACGGCCACCTGCATGGGGCAGCCGAGCACAGCCGAGTCGTGGCGATAGACGTCCTGCCAGCCGCCGCAGCAGGCGTGGTGTTCGATACGTTCCATGGGCAGTTCCGGGAAGAGGGCCTGCGGCCGCGACCGGCCGCAGGCGGGGTGCCGCGACGCGTCGACCGGCGACGCGCGCGGCAGCGGGCTTCAGTGCAGCACGCCGTTCTTGCGCGCCACGTGGGTGGAGATCGCGTCCATCAGCGGCGGCGACAGGCAATCGTACGGTTCCAGCTTCAGTTCGCGCAGGCGGTTGCGCACCCCGTCCATCGCCTCCGGACGCGTGCCGCTCTCGATGATCGACGACACGAAGGCGGCGAACCCCGGCGCCGACCAGCCCTGCTGCGGCGACAGTTCCGTATGCACGAAATCCAGGCCGTAGAACGGATGCTCGGTGTTCTCGATGCGGCCGTACATGTGCACGCCGCAGCCGGTGCAGGCGTGACGGCGGATGGTCGCGCTCTCGTCCACCACCTTCAGCTTCTCCTCGTGCGCCGTCACCTTGACCTTGTCGCGCGCCACCACCGCCACCACCGAGAAGGTCGCGCCCTTCGGCTTCCAGCACTTGGTACAGCCACAGGCGTGGTTGTGCGCGGTCTGCGCGCCAACTTCCACCACCACCTTGTCGCTGGCGCAATGGCATTCCAGGGTACCGCCCTGGAACTGCTCCGCGCCGGCACGCACGCCGGCATCCACCGACGGATGAATCGTCACAGTACTCATCTTGCCCCCTCCCGGGTTCGTTGCGTCGCTGCAATGCGCGGAAACGGCCGCGCGCCGGACTGACCTGCGGTCAGAAGTGGATGACGGTGCGGATCGACTTGCCCTCGTGCATCAGGTGGAAGGCTTCGTTGATCTCGTCCAGCGGCAGGGTGTGGGTGATGAACGGATCGAGGTCGATCTCGCCGTGCATCGCCTGCTCCACCATGCCCGGCAGCTGGGTGCGGCCCTTGACCCCGCCGAAGGCGCTGCCGCGCCAGACGCGGCCGGTGACCAACTGGAACGGACGCGTGCTGATTTCCTGGCCGGCGCCGGCCACGCCGATGATGACGCTCTCGCCCCAGCCCTTGTGGCAGCACTCCAGCGCCGAGCGCATCACGTGCACGTTGCCGATGCACTCGAAACTGAAGTCCACGCCGCCATCGGTCAGCTCGACGATGACTTCCTGGATCGGCTTGCTGTAGTCCTTGGGGTTGATGCAGTCGGTGGCGCCCATGCTGCGCGCCAGTTCGAACTTGCCCGGATTGGTGTCGATGGCCAGGATGCGCCCGGCCTTGGCCTGCACCGCGCCCTGGATCACCGCCAGGCCGATGCCGCCGAGGCCGAACACCGCGACGCTGTCGCCTTCCTTCACCTTCGCCGTGTTGTGCACCGCACCGATGCCGGTGGTGACGCCGCAGCCGAGCAGGCACACCTTCTCCAGCGGCGCCTCGGGATTGACCACGGCCAGCGAGATCTCCGGCACCACCGTGTACTCGCTGAAGGTGCTGCAGCCCATGTAGTGGTAGATCGGCTGGCCGTTGTAGGAGAAGCGGGTGGTGCCGTCGGGCATCAGGCCCTTGCCCTGGGTGGCGCGCACCGCCTGGCACAGATTGGTCTTGCCGGACAGGCAGAACTTGCACTTGCGGCACTCGGCCGTGTACAGCGGGATCACGTGGTCGCCGACCTTGACGCTGGTCACACCCTCGCCCACCGCCTCGACGATGCCGCCGCCCTCATGGCCGAGCACCGCCGGGAAAATGCCTTCCGGATCGTCGCCGGACAGCGTGAACGCGTCGGTATGGCACACGCCGGTATGGGTGATGCGCACCAGCACTTCGCCCTGGCGCGGCGGTTCGACATCGATCTCCACGATCTGCAGCGGTTTGCCTGCTTCGAAAGCGACGGCGGCTCGGGACTTCATGCGATTTCTCCTGGCTGACGGAATGGGCGTGGGGTGGGAATCATTTGAGGTAGGAGCGGACCAGCATGGCCATCTCGCGCACGCGCGCGGCGCGCTGCGCATCGGAGGTGGCGGCATGGCCGAATTCATCGCGGACGTGCGCCTGCATCACTTCCGACATCAGGCCGTTGACCGCGCCGCGGATGGCGGCGATTTGCTGCAGCACAGCAGCGCAGTCCGTCCCCTCCTCCAGCGCGCGTTCCAACGCCTCGGTCTGGCCGCGCAGGCGGCGGATGCGGGCGAGGACGCGCTTCTTTTCGTGCGGGGCGTGCGGCATGTGGCGGGGACTCGGGAACTATACTGGGGGATAGTATTCCTGCCATCGAAAAAAGAAAACGCCCGCGCCGCTACTCCACCCATCCTGGCCGACCCGGGCGCGGCCGGACGCCCCGCCGCGCGGGTGCCGGCGCATGGCAATGCGTGTCGGCCCAGGACACGAAACCGCCATGTTGGCGCCGCCGGTGCTGCCTATGATGGCCACGCGTTCATGCGCGGGCCCCGGTGCCGGTGGCCACGTCCCTGCCCGCCCCCAGTTCCAGGCAGCCGCGGCCACGTCTAGACTGGGCGAATCCCCGTGTGGCCGCCCTTCAAGATCGTGGACATGAAATCCTTCATTCTGGTCGTCGACGACGATCCGGATCTGCGCCGACTCATCAGCGAGTTCCTGAGCGACCACGGCTATCAGGTGGACACCGCCGAGACCGTGGCGGAGATGCGCCTGCGGATGGCCGAGCGCCAGCCGGACCTGGTGATCCTGGACGTGATGATGCCCGGCGAGGACGGCCTCAGCGCCGCCCGCCAGCTCGCCAGCGAGCGCGGCGCGCCGGCGGTGATCATGCTCAGCGCGCTGGGCAGCGACACCGACCGCATCATCGGTCTGGAAGTCGGCGCCGACGACTACCTGGCCAAGCCGTGCAATCCGCGCGAGCTGCTGGCGCGGGTCCGCGCCCTGCTGCGGCGCAGCCAGGCGGCGACGCTGCCGCCGGAAGCGCGCGGCAACGTCTACGAGTTCGCCGGCTGGCGGCTGGACGTGATCCGCCGCGACCTGCGCGATCCCACCGGCATCTTCATCAATCTCTCCGACGGCGAATTCGCGCTGCTGCGCACCTTCGTCGAGCATCCGCAGCGCGTGCTCAGCCGCGACCAGCTGCTCGACTACGCGCGCGGCCGCGATACCGAGGTCTACGACCGCGCCATCGACAGCCAGATCAGCCGCCTGCGCCGCAAGATCAACGAGCGCGTGCAGACCGAACTGATCCGCACCGTGCGCAACGAGGGCTACATGCTGCTGCCGAGCGTCGCCCGCCTGTGAGCGGGCCCACGCGCGCCCGCCGCGGCGTGCCGATCTTCGCCCGCGCCTTCCTGCTGCTGGTGGTGGCGCTGCTCACCGCGCAGCTGATCGGCATCGCTCTGGTGCTGCGCACGCCGGTCTACGAGATGCCGGTGCACCCGCCGGAGGTGATCGCCCTGCTCAGCACGCGCATGCCGGCCGGCACCCAGACCCTCAAGGTGCAGGACACCGCCCACGCGCCGCTGCCGGCGCGCGACCAGGTGCGCGACCGCAACGTGGAACGGTTGATGGCGCACTGGCTGGAAGTCGCGCCGGACCAGGTGCGCTTCTACCGCAACAGCGACGGCCGCCTGGAACGCCTGCGCCTGCGCCTGGGCGAACGCCCGCCACCGCCGCCACATGCCATGGCCGCCGACGACGACGTCCCCGCACCCGCGGAGACGTCACCCCCAGCCACCGCGCAGCAACCGCCGCCGCCGGAGCCGCCGCCCGCGCCGGGCGAGGCACCGCGCAATGGCGCCTTCGGCGCGACCATGCGCGCCGTGGGGTGGCGCGAACGCGGCTTCGCCCCGGCGGTACCGCTGCTGGACGGCTTCACCGCGGCCCTGCGCCAGCCCGACGGACACTGGCGCAGCGTGATGTCGCCGCCACGGCGGTTCTCCAACGAATTCAAGACCCAGGTGGTGATGCTGTTCCTGGTCGGTATGCTGGCGATGCTGCCGCTGGCCTGGTGGTTCTCGCGCGCACTGTCGGCGCCGATCCGGCGCTTCGCCGAGGCCGCCGACCAGCTCGGCCGCAATCCCGACGCGCAGCCGCTGCGGCGCAGCGGCCCCAGCGAGATCGTGCAGGCGGCCGATTCGTTCAACGCGATGCAGGCGCGCCTGAACCGGCTGATCAACGAGCGCACGCACATGGTCGCGGCGATCGCCCACGACCTGCGCACGCCGTTGGCGCGACTGGCGTTCCGCCTGGAGACCCTGCAACCGCCGCTGCGCGAGAAGACCATGGCCGACATCGACGAGATGAAGGCGATGATCTCCGCGGCGCTGGACTTCATCCACAACGACAGCCGCCGCGGCACCCGCTCTCCGCTGGATTTTCGCCTGCTGGTGGAAAGCGTGGTCGACGACGCCAGCGACACCGGCGCGGACGTGGTGCTGCTGCTCGGCGACGCCATCACCCTCGACGGCGACCCGCTGTCGCTGCGGCGCATGGTGATGAACCTGGTGGAGAACGCGCTGAAGTACGGCAAGCGTGCGCGCCTGCAACTGCGTCACGAGGCCGGCGAATGCGTGCTGTGGATCGACGACGACGGCCCCGGCATCGATCCCGCACAGCGCGAGAAGCTGTTCCTGCCGTTCTTCCGCGGCGAGAACTCGCGCAACCGCGACACCGGCGGCATCGGCCTGGGCCTGTCGGTGGCGCACAGCATCGTGCTGGCGCATGGCGGCCAGATCGCCCTGGACAACCGCCCAGAGGGCGGCCTGCGGGTCAGCGTGCGGCTGCCGTGCCAGGCGGTCGGTGGCTGAGCCGGGCGCGCCGCGTTCCGCCGTACGCCGATCGACTCAGCGCTGGTTCGGCTCGACGACCACGGCCGTGCCATAGCACAGCACTTCGGTCAGGCCGGCCATCAGCTCGGTGGCGTCGTAGCGCACCGCGACGATGGCGTTGCCGCCCATCTGCCGCGCGTGCTGCAGCATGTCCCGATAGGTCTCCAGGCGCGCCTGCTCGCACAGCTCGGTATAAATGGTGATGTTGCCGCCGAACAGCGTCTGCAGCCCGCCGAGGAAATTGCCGACGATGGAGCGCGAGCGCACGGTGATGCCGCGCACGATGCCCAGATTGCGCACGATCCGGTGGCCGGGAAGTTCCAGCGCGGTGGTCACCATCGCATCGTTCAGTGGCGAGACCGCCGCACGCGGCGGCGAGGAATTGTACGGATCGGTCATCGGTGTCCCCTGCTGGCGTGGCCCGTGGCTCCGCGGACCGCGGACCCGGCGCGCACGCACCGAGGCCGGCAGTGTTAGCACCGCATGAAGAACCACGCAATCGCCAGCACCAGGCCGCCACCCCATAGCAGCAGCATCGCCACGACGCCGGCCAGCACGACCGCCACCCGTCGCCATCGGCGCAGCCCGCGCGAACGCCGCACCACGTGCACGCACAGCCAGCCGCCCAGCACCACGCCGCTGGCGACCACCGCCCATCCGAGCAGATCGATGAGCGGATCCTTGGGACCAAAGTCGGCGGGGCATTGGCTGGTCGCATGCGCGGATGCCATGCAGCCGAGCAACACCATCACAAGCGCAATGCGTTCGAAAAGACGCCGTCGAACGCTCGTGCGCTCTACGACCGCTCGCGAAGACATGCCTGGTGCCATCACGGCGCGTGCTTGAGATTGGATTTGCGCAGGCCAAGCCCTTTCCAGAATGCCGGCGGATAGTGCAGATCCGGGCGCCCCACCCATCCCCGTACAAGATCGAGTTCGTAGCCCTCGTCCAGCTTCCGGTAGTGGACCGACGCAATGGCAATCTGATCCCAATCACCGGTGAAGGTGAGGTCGGCCAGCGACGCGGGATAAGACCCGGTACGCAGCTTGTACAGTTCAACCAACGACACCACTGTCTTGAAATGCTGGTCGCCGAACTTGGCATCGGCCTGCTCCTGCAGACCGCAGGCGGAAACGGCAAAGGCAACGAGCAACACCACACCAACGATCTTCAGTTTCATGCATCCCCCCAAAGACGCTCTCTCCGGCACCACAAGCGCCTCTCGCTCGGATCGCGATAGCGATAGCGATAGCGACGGCATTCCCCCACCACGCATAGTGCGCGTGATACCAGCTTACATTGCGCAACCCGCCCGCGGACTACGGCAAAAGCGGGCTTCCCGCCGCCATCCATTCCGGCAACGACGCCGCAAGCGGCACGCGCTCTACCTCGGCCACGGCGCCCAGATCGCAGAGAAAGAGGGATACGCCGGTCCGGCCAACGCGACCAGCACGCCTTGGCCGCCGCTGTCGTCGCCGATCAGCACATGGCGCGGCAGGCAGCGCGCGACCTCGAAGGTCGCATGGCGTTCGGCCAGGTCAGTGGCGGCGTACAGCCGCACTCCATCGGCGCGCGGCTGCCCGGCCTGGGACGTGACCAGGGCGCGGATGGGCGGCGGCTAGGTGTCTAGCGCGAAGGCCATAACCGTCGCCACCATGGCGGCGTTTGCGGCGCTATGCCAGCCGCATGTCGCTGCGCCAAAGCTTCGGCATGACGCGACAGCAACAGCGGCAGTGCGGTCGCCCGCCAGAACACCAGGCTGACGTATCCCGAGGACATGCCGCCATGGCTGAGGCGCGGCACGAAGACCGACTCGACGGATGCGTCGTCCAGCGCCGTGCCGACCAGGCGCGCGAAGGCGTCGGCGAGCAGTGCCTCGCACTGCGTGGCCGTCGCCGGCAACGGCACGCCGCCCAGGGTCGACGCCATCTCTTCCCACAGATACGGATCGCCACGGCCGCCCCATCTGCTCGGCTCGTCCTGGAACAGGCCCGCCATGTCACCGATCGCGGTCATCGTTCTGCTGGCCTGCGGGCGCGCCGCTGCACTCAGTACGCGAACTCGCGGAACACGTGGTCGATGTCGCCCTGCCAGGCGCCGTGGTACAGCGCCAGCTTGCGCTCGGCCGCGGTCTCGCCGCCATGCAGGATTTCCACCAGCGGTTCGAGGAAGCGCGATTCGTCCTGGCCGTCGCGGTTCAGGCGCGCGCGCCGGCGTAGGCCGGACAGGGCGATCTTCACCGCCTCGGCAGCCAGGTCCTGCACGGTGCCGTTGCGGAACGGCAGCTTCAGCGCCTGCTTCGGCACCCCGTCGCGCAGCGCGTGGCGTTCGACCAGGCTGAAATCCTTGACCAAGTCCCAGGCCGCGCCCAGCGCCGCATCGTCGTACAACAGGCCGACCCAGAACGCCGACAGCGCGCACAACCGGCCCCACGGACCGGCGTCGGCGCCGCGCATCTCCAGGTACTTCTTCAGGCGCACTTCCGGGAACGCGGTGGTCATGTGGTCGGACCAGTCGCGCAGCGTCGGCAACGCACCGGGCAACGCCGGCAACTTGCCCTGCAGGAAATCGCGGAAGCTCTGCCCGCTGGCGTCGATGTAGGTGCCGTCGCGGTAGGAGAAGTACATCGGCACGTCGAGCAGGTAATCGACGTAGCGCTCGTAGCCGAAGCCGTCCTCGAACACGAAGTCGAGCATGCCTGTGCGGTCGGCGTCGGTGTCGGTCCAGATATGCGAGCGATAGCTGAGGTAGCCGTTGGGCTTGCCCTCGGCGAACGGCGAGTCGGCGAACAGCGCGGTGGCGATCGGCTGCAGCGCCAGCGACACGCGGAACTTCCTGATCATGTCCACTTCGCTGGCGTAATCCAGGTTGACCTGCACCGTGCAGGTGCGCGTCATCATGTCCAGGCCGAGCGAACCAACCTTGGGCATGTAGCGCTTCATGATCTGGTAGCGGCCCTTGGGCATCCACGGCATCTCGTCGCGACGCCACTTCGGCTGGAAGCCCATGCCGAGGAAACCCAGGCCCAGTTCGTCGGCGACCTGCTTGACCTCGTTGAGGTGGCTGCCCACTTCGACGCAGGTGTCGTGGATGGTCGGCAGCGGCGCGCCGGACAGTTCCAGCTGACCGGCCGGCTCCAGCGTCACCGAGGCGCCGTCGCGCAGCAGGGCGATGGTGTGCCCGGCTTCGCGCACCGGCTCCCAGCCGAAGCGGGTCAGGCCCAGCAGCAAGGCCTCGATGCCGCGCTCGCCGTCGAAGGTCGGCGGCCGCAGGTCGTCCAGCCGGAAGCCGAACTTCTCGTGCTCGGTGCCGATGCGCCACTGCGCTTCGGGTTTTTCTCCGGAGGCAAGCACCTCGACCAGTTCGGCACGGTCGGTGATCGGCGTCTCGGCAACGTGGCTGGGGCTCGACAAGGGCAGGACTCGCACGGCGGGTGAGGCGATGTGGGGACCATCCCCAGCCATCGCAAGGCCCGCACTATAGCGTGCCGGGGGCGGGGCCCGCGTCGCTACCGGCGGCACTGCAGCATTCCATGGCCGCGCCACTGACGGCGTCGAGAGTGAGACGCAGCAAGCGTTCGCGGCGCCGGCTCGGCTAGGCTGCGGTCTCCTTCCCGCTCCGCCGCAGGCAGCGCCATGCGCCCGACCCACTCCGAACGCCATCGCACCGACCGCGCCGGCTGGCTGCGCGCGGCCGTGCTCGGCGCCAACGACGGCATCCTGTCCGTGGCCGGCCTGGTGGTCGGCGTCGCCAGCAGCGGCGCGTCGGCGGCCACGGTGCTGACCACCGGCATCGCCGGCCTGGTCGCCGGCGCGATGTCGATGGCCGCCGGCGAATACGTGTCGGTGCAATCGCAGGCCGACACCGAGCGCGCCGACCTGGCGCTGGAACGCCGCGAGCTGCACGAGGACCCGCAGAGCGAACTGGACGAACTCACCGCGATCTATCGCCAGCGCGGGCTGGAACCCGGCCTGGCCCGCCAGGTCGCCGAGCAGTTGACCGCGCACGATGCGCTGGGCGCGCACGCGCGCGACGAACTCGGCATCACCGAGAGCCTGCGCGCACGTCCGCTGCAGGCGGCGGCCGCGTCGGCGGCTGCGTTCTGTACCGGCGCGGCGCTGCCGATCGTGGCCGCCTGGCTGGCGCCGGACGGCCGGCAACTGTGGGTGACCGGCGCGGCGACCCTGATCGGCCTGTCGCTGACCGGCGCGCTGGCCGCGCGTGCCGGCGGCGCCTCGGGCCTGCGCGGCGCGGTGCGGGTGGTGTTCTGGGGCGCAGCGGCGATGCTCGCCAGCGGCGCGATCGGCCATGTGTTCGGCGTGCATGTCTGAGCGGACGCGACCGCCGCTGCGCTAGCATCACCGGCCATGGCCGACACGACTTCCCCCGACGCTTTGCTGCTGGCACGCCTGGCCAGCCTGGCCGACTGCACGCAGGCCGAGGGCTACGCCTGCATCACCGCGCGCCGCAAACACGGCGCGCGCTCGGTGGAGATCCCGCAGCCGCACCTGGCGATCCTGCTGCAGGGACGCAAGCAGGTGCGCACCGCGACACAGGCCCTGGACTTCGTACCGGGCGACCTGTTCCTGGTGACGCGGCGCTGCCGCATCGATGTGGTCAACATCCCGGATCCGCACAGCGGCCTGTACCTGAGCGTGCTGGTGCCGCTGTGCGAGGAAGCGCTGAGCGCGGCACGCGTGCTGTGGAACGAGCCTCTGCCCGCCGCCGGCGCGGAACTGGCGCGTCTGCGCGCCGAGGAGTTCGGCAGCACCCTGCTGCAATGGCGGCAGGCGCTGCAGGACGGCCGCTACACCGAGGCGCGGCTGGCGCTGGCGACCCTGGTGCTGGCGCTGTGCCGGCGCGGCCACGGTGGCCTGCTGCTGCCGCCGGCGCCGAGCGTGGCCGCGCAGGTGCGCGATCTGATCGCCGCGCAGCCACAACGCGACTGGCGTTCGCGCGACATCGAGGAGCGCCTGGGCTTCAGCGGCGCGACCCTGCGTCGGCACCTGGCCGGCGAACGCACGTCGTTGCGCGAACTGCTCACCGATGCGCGCCTGGCGCACGCGATGCAACTGCTGTACACCACGCGCTGGCCATTGAAGACGGTCGCCGCGCACGCCGGTTACCGCTCGGTGCGCAGCTTCAGCCAACGCTTCCAGCAGCGCTATGGCCTGGATCCTGCCAGCATCGGCAACTGATCCACGTCGGCATTGAGCGCCGCGCGCAGCGGAATGAGCGAATCGCGCAGCGGTGCCGGCGCAGCATTCTGGTACCGCGGCGCCTGCCGCATTGCCAGGAAATCCCATGTCCGTGTTCCCGTTGCGCGCGCTGTGCGCGCTGGCCCTGAGCGCCAGCGCGGCGCTGACGCTGCCATCCGCCGCCCGCGCCGCCGCGCCGGCCAGCGCCCAGACGCAGGTGCCCGGCGTCTATCGCCAGGCGATCGGCCGCTTGCGGGTCACCGCCCTGTTCGACGGCACCGTGGCGCTGTCGCGCGCGGAACTGGCGAACATTCCGCCGGAGGCGATCGCACGCCTGCTCGACCACCGCTATGTGCCGGAGAACGACAAGGGCCTGCAGACTGCGGTCAACGCTTATCTGATCCAGGACGGCACGCACCTCACCCTGGTCGATACCGGCACCGCGACCTGTTTCGGCCCTGGCCTGGGCCAGGTGCTGGCCAACCTGCGCGCGGCCGGCTATGCGCCCGAGCAGGTCGACGACGTGCTGCTGACCCACGCCCATCCCGATCACCTGTGCGGCCTGCTGGACGCACAGGGCCAGCCCGCCTACCCCAAGGCGACGGTGTGGCTGAGCGCCGCCGACGCGGCGTACTGGCTGGACCCGGCCAGCGAGGCCGGGGCGCCGCAGGCACTGCGCTTCGCCTTCCCGCTGGCGCGGGCGGCGGTGGCGCCCTACCAGTCCGCGCAGCGGCTGCGCCGTTTCCGTCCCGGCGACGCGCTGCCCGGCGGCGCGGTGGCGCTGGATACCCACGGACACACGCCCGGGCACGTGTCGTACCGCTTCGACGGTGGTGCGGGGCAGCAACTGCTGGTGTGGGGCGATCTGGTGCACTACCACGCGGTGCAGTTCGCGCAGCCGCAGGCGTCGTTCGAGGCCGACAGCGACCGCGCCGCAGCGATCGCCGCGCGCAAGCGCATGCTGGCGCAGGCCGCGGACCACGGCTGGTGGGTAGCCGGCGCGCACCTGCCGTTCCCGGGACTGGGCCACGTGCGTCGCGAGGGCCAGGCATTCGCCTGGGTGCCGACCGAATTCTCGCCGTTGCCGGCGGCGCCTTGATTGGCCCGTACCCTCATCCGGCCCTGCGGGCCACCTTCCCCCGAAAAGGGGGCCATGGTCCCGGAGGGAGAAGGAAGAGGCCAAAGCCCCTCTCCCATCGGGAGAGGGGTTGGGGTGAGGGTCCGGCGCGCAGCGTCTTGCGTAGTTCGAGTGCACGAGGCTGCGCCCGTACCCTCATCCGCCCCTTCGGGGCACCTTCCCCCGAAAAGGGGGCCATGTCCCGATGGGAGAAGGGAACGGCTAGCCCCTCTCCCTTCGGGAGAGGGTTGGGGTGAGGGTCCGGCGCGAAGCGTCTCGCGGAGCTTGGGCGCCAGCGCCGCCGCGCTCACTCCGCGGCGGTCGGCTCCGTGTCCAATCCCAGCCAGCCACCGACGATGCCACGCGCCTCGTCCACGCCCTGGCGGGTCTCGCCGGAGAAAGTCTGCACGCTGACCGTATCGCCGAACGCGCTGGTCAGCTCCTTGCGCACCTGCTGCAGCACCTGCCCCTGCTGGCCGCGGCCGAGCTTGTCGGCCTTGGTCAGCAGCGCGTGTGCGGGCAGCCCGCGCTGGGCGGCGTAGCCCAGCATCTGCCGGTCGTAGTCCTTCAGCGGATGACGGATATCCATCACCACCACCAGCCCGCGCAGGGCCTCGCGCGTGCGGAAATAGGTGTCGATGAACTTCTGCCAGTGCGCCTGCAGTTCCTGCGGCACCTTGGCGTAGCCGTAACCGGGCAGGTCCACCAGGTAGCGCTCGGGCTGGACCTGGAAGAACACCAACTGCTGGGTACGGCCGGGCGTCTTGGACACGCGGGCCAGGGCGTTCTGCCGGGTCAGCGCGTTCAGCGCGCTGGACTTGCCGGCGTTGGAGCGGCCGGCGAACGCCACTTCCCAGCCGCCGTCGTCCGGCAACTGGCGGGCATTGTGGGCGGACAACAGATAGTGGGCACGTTCGAGGATCAGCGACATCCCCCTAGGATCGCACGTCCAGGGCCCCGGGCGGGCTTCGTTGACCGCCGGGCCGCGGCATGCCGATAATCGCGCGAGTGCGGTCGCCGTCCGGCAGCCGCGGGGTCGGGTCATACGGAGCTTCAGCAATGCGCCACGCTCGCGTTCTTGCCTTTGCCGGTCTAGCGGTTTCCGTCGCCGCCGCGGTCGCGTTCGCGCAGACCTCGGTGGTTCCCATTCCCGACCACGCGCCGGTGCGCACCACGCCGCTGGAGGGCGACATCGGCAAGGCCGCCTGGGGCGACCCCAAGGCCGGCCAGGCCAAGGCCGCGGCCTGCGCCGCCTGCCATGGCGCGGACGGCAACCCCGCGATCGCCATGTATCCGCGCATCGCCGGCCAGGTGGAGCGCTACAGCGCGCGGCAGATGGCGCTGATCGCCCACGGCGAGCGCACCAGCGGCGCGGTCGCGGCGATGGTGCCGTTCGTGCAGCCGCTGAGCGCGCAGGACATGCGCGACATCGGCGCCTACTTCGCCACGCAGAAGGCCGGCGCCGGCATCGCCGACGACGCGGTGATCGCCGACGGTCCCTACGCGGGCATGAAGTTCTACGAGGTCGGCCAGCAGCTGTATCGCGGCGGCGACGCGACCCGCGGCATTCCCGCGTGCATGGCCTGTCACGGCCCGGCCGGCGCCGGCAATCCGGGTCCGGCCTATCCGCATCTGGGCGGTCAGCACGCCGATTACGTGGCGCGGCGCCTGCAGGAATACCAGGCCGGCACCACCCAGGAGCGCGATCCGACGATGTTCAAGATCATGGCGCAGGTGGCCAAGCCGCTGACCGACCAGGAGATAAAGGCGCTGGGCAGCTACCTGCAGGGCCTGCACGACCGCGCCGACGACGCGGCCGCCGCGCAGGCCGCACCGGCCGCGGCGACGCCACAGCAGCCGACGCCCGCGCAACAATCCTGACCGCGCGCCGCCGCGGCGGCGCCGGCCCGTTTCCTCTTCGCGCCGGTCCCGACGACCGGCGTTCGTTTTTTGCCATTGGAGATCGCATGAACCGTCTGCCCCGCCTGCTGTTGTGCCTGCTCGCCCTGCTGCCGTTGAGCGCCTGCGCGCAACCCAAGTCCGCCACCGCGGTGGAAGGGGAGGACTACACGCTGATCGCCAATCCCAAGCCGTTCGCGCCGCTGGCCGGCAAGATCGAGGTGGTGGAAGTGTTCGGCTATACCTGCCCGCATTGCGCGCACTTCGAGCCGCTGCTGGAAGAGTGGGCCGGCAAGCAGGCCAAGGACGTGCGCCTGACCCTGGTGCCGGCGGCATTCGGCGGCTACTGGGACAACTTCGCCAGCGCCTTCTATGCCGCGCAGCAGTTGGGCGTGCAGAGCCGCAGCCACCGCGCCATGTTCGAGGCCATCCACGACAAGCGCAGCGTGCCGGTGCAGAACGTGGCGCCGGAGGAACTGGCCACGTTCTACGCCGGCTTCGGGGTCAAGCCGCAGGCCTTCATCGCCGCCTACCAGAGCCCGCAGGTCGCCGCGCAGGTGAAGGCCGCGCGCGATTTCGCCGTGCACGCCGACATCTCCGGCACCCCGGCGCTGATCGTCGACGGCAAGTACCTGGTCAAGGGCAAGAACTTCGAGGACATGCTGCGCATCGCCGACGCGTTGATCGCCCGCGAGCGCGCAGGCAAGTAATCGGCGTACGGCGCTTCATCCGCGCCATGGCATCATGACGGGGTGGCCGGACCGCGCTTGCGGCGCGTCCGGCATTTGTCCCCCATCCTGCTGGAGATGTCGCCGATGAAGACCCGCTTCGCCCTGACCCTGATGGCCCTGCTGCCGATCCTGGTGGCATGCAAGGCCCAGGACGGCACTGCCGACGCCGTCGCCCCTGCCTCCGGCACCGCTGCCGCCCCGGCTGCCGCGCCCGCCGCCGGCAACGATGCCGCCGCTGCGCCCGCCGAGACGCCGGCCGCGCCCGCGGCCACCACCGCCGATGCCGCTGCAC
>NZ_NQYT01000047.1:0-26290 GCF_009192935.1 Xanthomonas sp. LMG 12461 | reverse complement strand
GGACCAGGACTTCGGGGGCCAACATCCCGCTCACGGGACTTTTCCTCCCGCTGACGGGACAATCGCGATTCGCCCCAGCCGGTCGGGCAGGGCGTGGTCCAGGCGTTGCTGGAGGCGGGCAGCCCGGTGCTGGCAGTGGCGCGCGATCGCGCCCGCCTGGCCGCGCTGCGCGATCGCCACCGCGACGAACCCGCGCTGGACGTGCTGTCCGGTTCGGTCGGCACCGACGCGGCTGCCGCGGCCCTGGTCGCCGAGATCGCGCAGCGGCCGCGGCCGCTGGCCGCGGTGGTCGCTGCCCTGGGCAGCCCGCTGCGCTCCGGGCGCCTGCTGGAGCGACCGCTGGGGGCGCTGCGCCGGCGCCTGGATGCGGATCTGCTGCCGCACCTGGCTGCCGCCCGGCATCTGCTGCCGCTGCTGGCGCAGCACGAGCGCGGCGCCCGTTACGTGCTGCTGGGCAGCCCCTGCGCACTGCGTGCCTGGTCCGGGCACGGCGACAGTTCGGTCGCGGCCTCCGCGATCCGCATGCTCGCGCAGGTGCTGCACGAGGAAGCCAAGCCGCTGGGCGTGCACGTGCACCTGCTGTCGCTGTCCGCGCCGGTGTGCCGCAGCGACGACGCCATCGGCGACTGCCCGGAGTGGTTCACCACCCTCGGCGTCGGCCGCGCCGTGGTCCACCTGCTCGCCGATGCGCAGCGGCCGGACCGCGCCCTGGTCGAGATCGACCGCCGCCACTTTGCCCAGCCGCGCAGCGCCTTGCTCACCCCCTTGCCGTTTTCCTTCTCCACCCACGAGGTCTCTCCATGAATCCGATTCCGATGCCGTCGCGCCTGCTGCCGGGCGCCCTGCGCCCGCTGGCGGTGGCGCTGCTGGTCGCCACGCTCGCCGCCTGCGGCGGCAAGGCCAACGAACAGGGCGCGCCGCCGCCGCCGAGCGTGGGCGTGGCGCCCGCGCTGCAGAAGCAGATCAGTCAGTGGGACGAGTTCAGCGGCCGCGTCGAGGCGGTCGAGCACGTCGACCTGCGCCCGCGCGTGTCCGGCTACATCGACAAGGTCAACTACGTCGAAGGGCAGGAGGTGAAGAAGGGCGATGTGCTGTTCACCATCGACGCGCGCAGCTACCGCGCCGACCTGGCCCGCGCCGAGGCCGATCTGGCGCGCGCACGCACCCAGGCCAAGCTCAGCGCCAGCGAGGCCGCGCGCGCCAAGACCCTGTCCGAACAGCAGGCCATCTCCACCGAGAGCTGGGAACAGCGGCGCGCCGCGGCCGAGCAGGCACAGGCCGACGTGCTGGCCGCGCAGGCGGCGGTGGACAGCGCACGCTTGAACCTGGAATGGACCCAGGTGCGCGCGCCGATCGCCGGCCGCGCCGGCCGCGCGATGGTCACCGCCGGCAACCTGGTCAGCGCCGGCGACAGCGCCAGCGTGCTGACCACGCTGGTGTCGCTGGACAAGGTGCACGTGTACTTCGATGCCGACGAAGGCACCTTCCTGCGCTATGCGCAGATGGCGCGCGACGGCCAGCGCCCGAGCGAGCGCGACGGCAGCCTGCCGGTGCAGGTCGGCCTGGTCGGCGAGGACGGCTATCCGCACGCCGGCAAGGTCGATTTCCTCGACAACCAACTGGTGCGCAGCACCGGCACCATCCACGTGCGCGCGCTGCTGGACAACGCCGACCGCCGCTTCACCCCCGGCCTGTTCGCGCGGGTGCGGCTGCTCGGCAGCGGCCGCTTCGACGCGGTGCTGATCGACGACCGCGCGGTGCTCACCGACCAGGACCGCAAGTACGTCTACGTGGTCGACAAGGACGGCAAGGCGCAGCGGCGCGACGTGCAGCTCGGCCGCAGCGCCGACGGCCTGCGCATCGTGCAAAGCGGCTTGTCCGCCGGCGACAAGGTCATCGTCGACGGCGTGCAGAAGGTGTTCATGCCCGGCATGCCGGTGCAGGCCAAGCCGATCGCGCAGACCGCGTCTCCTGCCGCACCGCGCCAGGCCGTCGCCCTCGACTGAGTCGCGGGCGCCCACGCAGCATCGGCCGGGTCATGACCTGCCGGCCGCGCCCCGCCGGGCCCGCGATGGCCCGGCGTCGCCACCGGCATGCCTGCGTCCGCGCCCGGCCCCCCGTTTCATCCGTTTCCAGGACCACCACCCATGGACTTTTCCAGATTCTTCATCGACCGGCCGATCTTCGCCGCCGTGCTGTCGATCGTCATCTTCGCCGCGGGCCTGATCGCCATCCCGCTGCTGCCCATCGGCGAATACCCGGACGTGGTGCCGCCTTCGGTGGTGGTGCGCACGGTGTATCCGGGCGCCAACCCCAAGGTCATCGCCGAGACCGTCGCCACGCCGCTGGAGGAGGCGATCAACGGCGTGGAGAACATGATGTACATCAAGTCGGTCGCCGGCTCCGACGGCGTGCTGCAGATGACCGTGACCTTCCGCCCGGGCACCGATCCGGACGATGCCGCGGTCAAGGTGCAGAACCGCGTCGCACAGGCGCAGGCGCGCCTGCCCGAGGACGTGCGCCGGCAGGGCGTGACCACGCAGAAGCAGTCGCCGACCTTCCTGATGGTGGTGCACCTGACCTCGCCCAAGGGCAAGTACGACACCCTGTATCTGCGCAACTACGCGCGCCTGCACGTCAAGGACGCGCTGGCACGGATCCAGGGCGTGGGCGACGCGCAGGTGTTCGGCGGCGGCGACTACGCGATGCGCGCGTGGCTGGACCCGGAGCGGGTGGCCGCACGCGGGCTCACCGCCAGCGACGTGGTCGCGGCGATGCGCGAGCAGAACGTGCAGGTCTCCGCCGGCCAGCTCGGCGCCGAGCCGATGCCGGAGAGCAAGTTCCTGACCCTGATCAACGCGCAGGGCCGCCTGCGTACCGAACAGGAGTTCGGCGACATCGTGCTCAAGGTCGGCGCCGACGGCCAGACCGTGCGCCTGTCCGACGTCGCCCGCCTGCAGCTGGGCGCCGGCGACTACACCCTGCGCGCGCAGCTGGACGGCAAGAACGCGGTCGGCATCGGCATCTTCCAGGCGCCGGGCGCCAATGCGCTGCAGATCCGCGACCAGGTCATCGCCAAGATGGACGAACTGACCAAGCAGTTCCCGGACGACGTGAAGTACGAGGCGGTGTACGACACCACCATCTTCGTGCGCGACTCGATCAGCGCGGTGGTCCACACCCTGCTGGAGGCGGTGCTGCTGGTGGTGCTGGTGGTGATCCTGTTCCTGCAGACCTGGCGCGCCTCGATCATTCCGCTGATCGCGGTGCCGGTGTCGGTGGTCGGCACCTTCGCCGCGCTGTACCTGCTGGGCTTCTCGATCAACACGCTGACCCTGTTCGGGCTGGTGCTGGCGATCGGCATCGTGGTCGACGATGCGATCGTGGTGGTGGAGAACGTGGAGCGCAACATCGAGGAGGGGCTGACCCCGCTTGCGGCCGCCCACCAGGCGATGCGCGAGGTGTCCGGCCCGATCATCGCGATCGCGCTGGTGCTGTGCGCGGTGTTCGTGCCGATGGCGTTCCTGTCCGGGGTCACCGGGCAGTTCTACAAGCAGTTCGCGGTGACCATCGCCATCTCCACGGTGATCTCGGCGATCAACTCGCTGACCCTGTCGCCGGCGCTGGCCGCGCGCCTGCTGCAAGGCCACGACGCGCCCAAGGACCGCCTGTCGCGCGGCATGGAGCGGCTGTTCGGCGGCTGGCTGTTCCGTCCGTTCAACCGCTTCTTCCACCGCAGTTCCGACCGCTACCAGGGTGCGGTGTCGCGCATCCTCGGCCGCCGCGGCGCGGTGTTCGCGGTGTACGTGGCGCTGCTGCTGGTCACCGGGCTGATGTTCAAGGCGGTGCCGGGCGGCTTCATCCCGACCCAGGACAAGATGTACCTGATCGCCGGCGTCAAGCTGCCGGAGGGCGCCTCGATCGAGCGCACCGACGCGATGTTGCGCAAGGTCGCCACCATCGCCATGCAGACAGATGGCGTGGCGCATGCGATCTCGTTCCCGGGCCTCAACGCGCTGCAGTTCACCAACACGCCCAACACCGGCGTGGTGTTCCTGCCGCTGAAGCCGTTCGCCGAGCGCCACCGCAGCGCGCTGGAAATCAATGCCGAGATCAACCAGCGCATCTCGCAACTGGGCGAGGGCATGTCGTTCGCCTTCATGCCGCCGCCGATCCTCGGCCTGGGCAACGGCAACGGCTACCAGTTGTTCATCGAGGACCGCGCCAACCTCGGCTACGGCGCGCTGCAGAACGCGGTCAGCACCATGCAGGGCGCGGTGGCGCAGACCCCGGGCATGAGCTTCCCGATCGGCACGTATCAGGCCAACGTGCCGCAGCTCGACGCCGAGGTCGACCGGGTCAAGGCCAAGGCCCAGGGCGTGGCCCTGACCGATCTGTTCGATACCTTGCAGACCTACCTGGGCTCGACCTACGTCAACGACTTCAACCAGTTCGGCCGCACCTGGCAGGTGATCGCCCAGGCCGATGCGCCGTTCCGCGAGAGCGTGGAGGACATCGCCCGGCTGCGCACCCGCAACGCCAACGGCGAGATGGTGCCGATCGGCTCGATGGTGACCATCAAGCAGACCTACGGCCCGGACCCGGTGCTGCGCTACAACGGCTATCCGGCCGCCGACCTGGCCGGCGAAGCGGATGCGCGCTCGCTGTCCTCGGCCGAGGCGATGGCCAAGATCACCCAGATCGCCAAGCAGGTGCTGCCCAACGGCATGGAGATCGAGTGGACCGACCTGAGCTACCAGCAGGCCACCCAGGGCAATGCGGCGCTGGTGGTGTTCCCGCTGGCGGTGCTGCTGGCGTTCCTGGTGCTGGCGGCGCTGTACGAGAGCTGGACGCTGCCGCTGGCGGTGATCCTGATCGTGCCGATGACCCTGCTGTCGGCGTTGTTCGGGGTGTGGCTGAGCGGCGGCGACAACAACGTGTTCGTGCAGGTGGGTCTGGTGGTGCTGATGGGCCTGGCGTGCAAGAACGCGATCCTGATCGTCGAGTTCGCCCGCGAACTGGAACTGCAGGGCAAGGGCATCGTCGAATCGGCGCTGCAGGCCTGCCGCCTGCGCCTGCGCCCGATCGTGATGACCTCCATCGCCTTCATCGCCGGCACGGTGCCGCTGGTGTTCTCGCATGGCGCGGGCGCGGAAGTGCGCTCTGCCACCGGCATCACCGTGTTCGCCGGCATGCTGGGCGTGACCCTGTTCGGTCTGTTCCTCACCCCCGTGTTCTATGTCGCCCTGCGCAAGCTGGCCGGGCGGCCGCTGGTCTCGCATGCGCCGGCCCACGCCGACGCGCCGGCGCACGGCTGATCCTTTTCCCATCCTTCTCAGGAGTTTCGCAATGAACGCAGCACACAAGATCGCCCTGGTCACCGGCGCCACCCGCGGCATCGGCCTGCACACCGTGCGGCAGCTGGCCGAAGCCGGCGTGCACACCCTGCTGGCCGGGCGCGACGCCACCCGCGCCAGCGCCGCGGCCCTGGAACTGCAGGGCGAGGGCCTGCCGGTGGAGCCGCTGACCCTGGACGTCACCGACGCCGCCAGCATCGCCGCCGCAGTGGAGACGGTGCGCGCACGCCATGGGCGGCTGGACATCCTGGTCAACAACGCCGGCATCCTGCGCGACGACCCGCGCCTGAGCGTGTCGCAGCAGAGCCTGGAGACCTGGCGCGAGACCTTCGACACCAACCTGTTCGGCCTGATCGCGGTCACCCAGGGGTTCCTGCCGCTGCTGCGCGAGGCGCCGGCCGCGCGCATCGTCAACGTCTCCAGCGTGCTCGGTTCGCTCGCCCTGCATAGCCAGCCCGGGTCGCCGATCTACGACTTCAAGGTGCCGGCCTACAACGTGTCCAAGAGCGCGGTGAATGCCTGGACCATCCAGTTGGCCTACGAACTGCGCGAGACCCCGATCAAGGTCAACACCATCCACCCCGGCTACGTGAAGACCGACATGAACGCGGGCGAGGGCGAGCTGGAAGTGGCCGACGGCGCGCGCAGCAGCGTGATGATGGCGCTGCTCGACGCCGACGGCCCGACCGGCAGCTACACCCATGTCGGACAGGTGCTGCCATGGTGATCCGTCCTGTCTTCGGCGCGCTGGCGCTGGCGCTGCTCAGCGCCTGCGCCAGCGTCGGCCCCGACTACCGCGCACCGGCGCAGCCGCCGGTGACCCTGCAGGGCGCCGCGTCGCCGGTGTTCGCGACCGACTCGCCGGTCGCGTCCTGGTGGGCGCAGTTCGACGACCCGGTGCTGGAACAGCTGGTGCACGACGGCCTGGTCGCCAACCTGGACCTGCGCCTCGCCCTGGCGCGCGTGCACGAGGCGCGCGCGGTCTTCGCCGAGCAGCGCCTGGACCAGGCGCCGCATGTCACCGTCGGCGGCGACTACACCCGCGGCAAGGCCCCGGACGCGGACGCCGGCGGCGCGCGCGTGCTCACCGAAAGCTACCGGCTCGGCTTCGATGCCGGCTGGGAGTTGGACCTGTTCGGGCGCCAGCGCCGCGCCAGCGAAGCCGCGCGTGCGAACCTGGAAGCCGAACAGGCCGGCTTGGCCGACGCCCAGGTCACCGTGGCCGCGGAGGTGGCGCGCAACTACTTCGCCCTGCGCGGCACGCAGAAGCGCATCGCGCTGGCGCGGACCACGCTGGACAACCTGCGCGACACCCAGCGGCTGACCGAGACCCGTTGGCGACTGGGCGCCGGCAGCGAACTGGACGTGCAGAGCAGCCGCGCGCGGCTGAAGGCGATCGAGGCCGACATCCCGCTGCTGGAAGTCGACGCCGCACAGGCGCGGCACCGGCTGGCGGTGCTGCTGGGCAAGCCGCCGGGCGCGCTCGACGCACTGCTGGCGCCGCAGCCGACCCCGGCCTATGCGCGGGCCTTGCCGCTGGGCGATACCACGCAGTTGCTGCGCCGGCGTCCGGACGTGCGCATCGCCGAACGCCGTCTGGCGGCGGCGACCGCGCGCGTCGGCGTGGCCACCGCCGACCTGTTCCCGCGGATCAGTCTTTCCGGTTTCGTCGGCTTCCTGTCCGGCGATGCCGGCGCCTTGCTGCACGGCCGCAGCAAGGCCTGGTCGCTGACCCCGTCGATCCAGTGGGCGGCGTTCGACCTGGGCAGTGTGCGGGCACGCCTGCGCGCGAGCGAAGCGCAGGCCGACGGCGCCGCCGCCGACTACGAGAAAGCCGTGCTCGGCGCACTGGAGGACACCGAGAACGCCTTGACCGCCTATGCCCACGAACAGGCGCGGCTGGCGATCGTGGCCGAACAGACGCAGGCGGCGCAGCGTGCCGAGGCGTTGGCGCAGATCCGCTATCGCGAAGGCTCGGAGGATTTCCTGACTCTGCTCGATGCGCAGCGCACGCAACTGACCGCCGAGGCGGCCCTGGCCGACGCCGAAGCGGCGGTGAACATCGGCGTGGTGCGGGTGTACAAGGCGCTTGGTGGTTGGGGGCAGGACGCGGGCACGGAGGCCGGCAGCCGGGACGTCGCGACCACCGCGGTGGCGGCGTCCGCGGTGCAGGCGCCCTGAGCAGAGCGCTGCACCTGCCGCGGTGCGGGCCGACCGTTCGCACCGCGGCGCCTGGTCGGCACCGCTCGCCATGTGCTCTCGCCGCCATCCGGCCGCGTCCCAGGTTTGTCTGCAGGAGCGGCGTCAGCCGCGCCGGGCGTTCCCGCTGAAGCCCGACGCGGCTGCATGGCAGGCGACTCCCGCAATGGCTTGCGGCGAGCCCTGCGGGTGCGCTGTGGGAGGGACTTCAGTCCCGACGCATTGCGCCATCGGAACGCACGCCACTTCGCCCGGCATCACAGTCGATGCCCACAGGATGCTTCCCGCCATCGGAGCGGCCCTTGGTGATGGCGACCGGACCGAAGACCCGCCGGGCATGCGGCAGATCGCCGCGGGTGCTGGTCGTTCAGTCCTGCGCCACGTCCTCGGCGATCACATAACGGTCGCGACCGTTGTTCTTGGCCTGGTACAGCGCGGTGTCGGCGCGCGAGAACCAGTCGTGCCACTGCACCTCGTCGCACAGCATGGCTGCGCCCAGCGACACGGTGATGGTGCCGTTGGGGCCGCGCAGCGCAGAGCGGGTGGCATCGTGCAGGCGCCTGGCGAAGGCGGAGAGTTCGGTCGCGGACTGCAGCCGTGCCACCACCACGAACTCCTCGCCGCCGAACCGGAATACCTCGTCCGGCGCACGTACCTGCGCGCGCAGCAGCGCCGCCAGCTCGGCCAGCACCCGGTCGCCCTCGGCATGGCCGTAGAGGTCGTTGACCTCCTTGAAGTGATCGATGTCGAGCACGATCAGCCCATGCCGGCGAGTCGCACGACGCGGATCGGCCACCCGTTGCGACAGGCTGCGCTCGAGCATGCGGCGGTTCGGCAGCCCGGTCAGCGAATCGTGCGACGCCAGTTGCTCCAGCTGCACGCGATCGCCTTCCACCCGCAACGCGAGCATGTAGCCCAGCCCGGTGATCAGCAACGACACCGAGATCATCGAGAAGAAGTGCTCGGCACCCAGGGCGCTCGGGGTCACCACCAGCAGCACCGCGATCAGCGTGGCATTGCAGGCCAGCGCGACATGGCGCGTCACCACGAAGAAATTGCTCATCATCACCAGGTACAGCCACGGTACCGCGGCGTGGCGCAGTGCATGGCAGGCCAGGGCGCTACCCAGCAACCAGCTCAGCGACAGCAGCGGATCCATGCGGCCGTCGCCACGGTGCAGCGCCAGCCAGGTCGCCAGCGCGGCCAGACCGGCCAGCGCGGCGCCGGCCAGCGCGGTCCACGGCGCGCCGATCGCCATCTGATAGACCGCGAACAGCAGCAGCACCCCGGCCGTGGACGGACCGAGTGTCTTGATGATGCCGAGCCGGAAGTGCCGACGCAGGGTCAATCCGGCGCTCACGGGGCTGGACTCCGGAGCGGCGCACGGTCATTGCAGGCGGGCTGGCGAGGGCGGGCAACGAGCATGGCGACATCAGGCTGGCGAAGAGGCGTTGCGGTGGCAACTGCAAGTTCCATGCCTGAAATTCTTTTGTGGTCGATATCCCGAAGCTGACCGCGACGCAGCGGGATTGCCGACACGCACGGCATCACGACGACGTCGCATTGGCGGAGGGATCGGCGTCGCACCGATCAACCTGCGTCACGCGGCAGACGTTGTTTGGCGGCATGTAGGGCGGCGCTGATGCAAGGATGCTCGCGCCTGATCCTCTCCCTGTGGGAGGTGGTGGCGCGCAGCGCCGGATGAGGGGACGGGCGACGCGCGGGCGCTAGCAGGGTGAACCGTGCTGTCGTCGCGTGGGGGCGGCGCCGTGTGCAGATAGACGCAGCGCGGACCTGACGGGCTATCTCTGCAGCGCGACCGTCACCGGCATGATGGGATCCGCAAGACGTCCCGGCCAGGAGGCGGGTTACGCTTCGCTGCCGTCGATGGCCTTCAACCCCTTCTGGCTGAGCGCCAGATCGCCGTCCTCGCCTTGCGCCGCGTAGTCCTCGCGCACCGCCCAGGTCGCCTCGGCTTCGCTGACCGGGGTGGTGGCATGAATGTCCTGCAGGATGCGCCGTTGTTCCTGGGTCAATGGCATGGGGAGTGTCCGAATCGAGGAGGGCGTCTGCCACCGTACAGACCGGCGGTGACGGGTATGTCGGCGCGTCGCCGATGCCGCCATCGCCAGTGCCCGCCTAGGCGCTCTTGGCGGCGGCGCGGTTGGCATGCGTCGTCATCGCACGGCAACGACGCCGCCGACATCATTTCGCAACGCCTCAAGGACGCCGGCGTAACGGACACGGACGCATGATGCGCCTACCAGCTGTGCGGCCGGGGCGATGCCTGGGGCTGCTTCAAGGATGCAGGCATCCGCGGCTGGACCACTTTCTTCGCGCACCGGCAGGTAGATCGCCTGCTGGTGCGTTGGCATGTCAGCTGGCGCTGCGCAAGGCCATGCGCGGCCTGCCGCGCATGGTCGCCTCAGACGCTCGTGGGTGCCGAACAGCCGTGCATCGTGCATCGTCCGGAGCAGGTGCAGCAACGCCTGGTGCCGAGGCATTGGGAAGGGCGACCTGATCAAGGGCGCGTTCAACCGTTCGTGCGTGGGCAGGCTGGTGGAGCGCAAGGCCCGGCTGGCGGTGCTGTGCGAGAGCAGGGGCACGGCCGGCCTCGGAATCCTCAGGTCCCCCACGTATGCTCCGGCTCCTGCGCGTCGTCCACGCCCGCCTGGCACCCAGTCGTTCTAATTGGCTAATTCAACGGCCTTTACCGGCTTGTACGCGGCTCCGTCTCCTTCCAGGATGACTTTGACCTTCATCTGGAGGATTTGTGCGGTTTGCGCCAGTTTCAGAATGTTCTGGCCTGCAATATCTCCGCAATACCACTCTCCGCCCTGGAAGTTATGTCCTGTGGGTGACCCCGCGATCTGAAAGAAACAGGTGCTCCCGGTATTGTTCGCCTTGACATTTCTCAGGTATCCGGTTTCGGTATATTCGCCTGCCATTGCATTCAGGCTCAATGACGAAAGGCAGATTGCGATTGCAAAGGCTGGGGGCTTGATTTTCATTGTCGTGCTCCTGTTTTTTCGTGTGGGTCCACTAAAACGAACGACTGCAATGCGCAGACTCGTGTGGGTGTGGACACCTGTTTGGTTTGTGGCCGTCTATAGTATTTTTGGGGGGCATCAGATGGAACGTGCACCACCCACTCTCCCGGCAAGCGCAATGCCCGCTGGGTGACAGTGGTTCGGTTTTTCAGGGAAATACTGCGCTGGAGACGGACTTTGGTCTGTCGATGGTCAAAGTATAATGCTGGATATTATTTGTTTGTCATAGAGCCTTTTGATGATTTCGTACCTGGGGCATGAATGCGAGGATGCTATCGATCTGCTCGATGCCGGAAAGCCGTTCGCCGCGTCGCAGACGAAGCGCAGCGGTAGTTCCATCGCATGCTCATTGAGCGCCAGTACCACCTGGCTCGCTGGTTCGTCCACCACCAGGTATGGTGAATCGTTGGGCTGTTCTCCATCGAAATCAGCGTTGAAAGCGTCCGAAAAATTCCATCGATTGTCCCAAAAGTCGGGCGAGTACAGCACCGAGTCTTCGTCATGGTAATAGTCGTCGACCATCTCTTGGTTGAGCTCGGCGTGACTGATGACTCTGCCGAAAGGAAACCCATCGACCGCCACATATTCGGACATGCCGTCATAGTCGCTGATGAGTTGATTGATTCTCTGCCATTCCGGGGAGCCGGCCACATGGCTGTCACGGGCTCTTTGCAGGGAGGACGGAACGCTATAGAAATTGTTGCCCGGCACGATCATGTAGATCCATGCGCTCTGACCTCTATCGACCATGCTCAGGCAATGGTTGACGGCTGCTTCCAAATCCGAGCTCGTCGATACGAAGGCGGAGGTGTAATGCTCGACACTTTCTCCGGTGAAGTGATGGGCGAGGTCGTAATCGCGGATCCTGCCGTTGTTGTGCGGATAGAACCCACCGGCTTGTTGAATTTCATCGGGTGACCGCGTATCGCATCTGAAAAGAAAATCTGGTGGGTCGTTTGCCCAGGCCAGTGAAGGACAGATGATGAGACAGAATAGACAGAGCAGATTTTTCAATTCCAGAACTCCAGCAGATTTCTCAAGACGATGGCTCTATAGGCGATGAATATGGAAATGATTGTATTTATTGAATATGTACAATTATTAAACTCGCCAATGAAAATAGGCGAAAACTCATTGGCATTTGCGATTGGGTTTTCATATTCAGCCCCATGGGCAGGGAGTTCCATGCCCCCGGCCTTGATGATGTAGGGGGCGCGCCTGCTTCCCTCGCAACGCGGACAGCGCTTGGCTCAGGAAATCGTCGTTCATGCTCGCGTCCTGTCGCATCCGATCGAATGCCCCCGAGGGTGCTGCAGCGGCACGCGAGGCAGCCAGACGGGCGACATCGCCCATCGGTAGAAAACGGGGTGCACCAAGTGGCGCGGGCCAGCGAGGGTCCGAAGATCGGTGGGAGCGAAGACGCGCGCCTATGGCACAGCCGGGCGGCGCAGAAAATAAGGCTTCGGCACGGGGTTTGATCCCTCGTTTGATACCTGGACCAGGCTCAAATCGATCATCAAACCCCGGGCCAAACCTTCGCAGAATCAAGCGTTTACTGCTCTTTTCCGCGATCAGATGGTGGAGGTGGGCGGAATCGAACCGCCGTCCGAAGGCACTCCATCCCCGGCACTACATGCTTAGCTCATCGTTGGATCTCGCCCCGGAACAGCACGATGTGCGAAGCGCATCCCGGGACCAGCCTGCTTGATTTAGCCAATGGCTGACAGGCAGCCACCACCGGCGATTCCGTGATAATGACCCTACGTCGCGAGCACGGACACAAGCGATTTCGGGGCTAGGCCTTAAGCGGCCAGTGCGTAGTTGTCGTCGTTGGCAACTATAAGTTTGCGGCTGGATTTACGAGGAAAGCTGCCCCCTCGGCATGCGCCAAGCGATTTTGCAACCCCCGTCGAAACCAGTGCACCCCCGGGGACAACGTCAAACGCTGACCTGCACAGTGTAGGGATCGGGGAGGGCAGTCACAAGTCTTGAGACAGGCCGCGCTTAAGCTGGCTTCACTGCGACGCCGGCCCTGTCACGCCGCCGTCCCCCAGGCATTCCCCCAGGCATGGAGCAGCGCAATGGCAAGCAGACAGCCGCGTGGCCGCAGCAGCGGGCGTACGCCCAAGGCACCCGTCACGTCCTCGACGTCCACCCCCGGCAAGGCGCCGGCGAGATCTGCCGCCAAGCCGACAGCAACAGCGCGCAAGACGCCAGCGGTCGGTACGCGGGCTGCCAAGGCGGCGAAGAAGACGACGCCGGCATCGGCAGCTCCATCCACGAAGGGACCTGCATCGGCAAGGCCGGCAGCACCGTCCAGATCCAACGCCGCGGCTCCCGGCGCCAGCAGGCCTGCCTCGGCGACGCCCGCCGCCGCGCTACCGGCGGGCAACGCGCTGCGGCCCAAGGCCACCGGCGAAGGTTCGCTGGCGCAGGGTCGGGCACGCACCGTCGTCTACATCCATGGCATCGGCAACAAGCCACCGGCCGAGGTGTTGCGTTGCCAATGGGATCGCGCGCTGTTCGGCCGCGCGATGGGTGAGCGCACGCGCATGGCCTACTGGGTCAACCGCGAACGCTATCCGTCGCCGGAGCCGGGCGATTGCCAGGATCAGGACCGCGGCCCGGTATTGAACCAGGCCGAGCAACGCATGCTGAGCGCGCTCGGCGTGGCCCCGCAACTGGCCGATCTGCGCCAGCTCGCCGACACGCTGGCCGCCAGCGAGGCCGAGCGCGCACAGCTGCACCAAGTGCTGGACGAGGTGGAGGCGGCGGCGCCGGCACCGGCGGCTGCAGCCGCCGACGTGCACGCGCAGGGCGTGATCGACGTGCTCAACCGCGCACTGCTGAAGCTGATCTCCGCAGCGCTGCTGCAGGACGTGCACGACTTCTTCTTCGTGCCGGCGCGGCGTACGCAGATGCGCGAGAGCCTGCTGCAGCGCATCCGCGCCGGTGGCGGCCCATTCGTGATCGTCGCGCACAGCCAGGGGGCGCTGATCGCCTACGACGTGCTGCGCGAGCTGCAGCCGCAGGACTGCGAGGTGTCGCTGCTGCTCACGCTCGGCTCGCCGCTGGGGCTGCCGGTGGTGCGCAGCATGTTCAAGGGGTGGACCGGCACGCCGAAGCTGCCGTTCCCACCCTGCGTGGCGCGCTGGGTCAACGTCGCCGAGCGGCGCGACCCGGTGGCGCTGGACGACGATCTCAGCGACGACATCGCCGATGCCGGCGGGCGCTTCCACAATATCGCCGGGTCGAAGATCAATCCGGATTGGCAGCACAACCCGCATTCGGCCGCCGGCTACCTGTCCATCCCCGACGTGCGCGCCGAGGTGCGGCGCGCGGTGGGGGTGGGCTTCGACCAGCCGATCGCGCATCCGGTGCTGATCAAGGACCTGTCCGACCAGTTGGAAGCGCGCGCGCCGGATTACCGCCACGAGGTGCTGATCGAGCTGGAGCGGTTGTCCGACGTCGGCGATCCGGCGCAGCGCAAGCATGAGCTGATCGCCGCGTTGCGCACGCTCACCGAGGCCTCCACCGGCCTGCACGGCGAGGCGCTGGATGCGCAGATCGAACTGGAGGACACGCTGCAGCGCTATGTGTCGGCGCGGTTGACCCGGTTCGAGATCGAGAGCCTGCGCGAGCGCTATCGCGACCTCAACCTCAAGCGCCTGTGGCGCGATGCGGGCAAGCGCGCGCTGATCTACCAGTCGCGCAGCACGATCCAGGTGGACGCGGCACAGGTGGCCTACCGCGCGCTGGGCACCGGTATCGGTTGGGCGGTGCTGGACAGCGGCATCGCCGCGGCGCATCCGCACTTCCATGCCGCCGGGCAACCGGCGACCGTGCTTGCCCAATGGGACTGCACCCAGCGCGGGCGCGCGCGTGCGCTGCGCCCGGGCGAGGCCGGCTTCGACACGCTCGACGGCAACGGCCACGGCACCCACGTGGCCGGCATCATCGCCGGGCAATGCGAGGCGCCGCTGCCGGGCGTGCCGACCACAGCGCCGCTGCAGTTCGCCGGCATGGCGCCGCTGACGCGGCTGTACGGGCTGAAGGTGCTGGACGACGACGGCAACGGCCGCGACTCGTGGATCATCAAGGGCGTGCAGCAGGTGGCCGAGCTCAACGAGCGCGCCGGCGAGCTGGTGGTGCACGGTGTCAACCTGAGCCTGGGCGGCTACTTCGACGCCGAGAGCTATGGCTGCGGCTTCACCCCGCTATGCAACGAGTTGCGCCGGCTGTGGCGCCAGGGCGTGGTGGTGGTGATCGCGGCCGGCAACGACGGCCTGGCCTGGTTGATGCAGGGCGACGGCGAGGCCTACCCGCTGAACCTGGACCTGAGCATCGGCGACCCGGCCAACCTGGAGGAATCGCTGGCGGTGGGTTCGGTGCACAAGAGTAGCCCGCACAGCTACGGCATTTCGTACTTCTCTTCGCGTGGCCCGACCGCCGATGGCCGCTACAAGCCGGATCTGGTCGCGCCGGGCGAAAAGATCCTGTCGGCGCACCACGGCTATGCGCTCGAGGATCCCGGCACCTGGATGGTGGAGATGAGCGGCACCAGCATGGCCGCGGCGCATGTGTCGGGGTTGATCGCCGCGTTTCTGTCGGTGCGCCGCGAGTTCATCGGTGCACCGGATCGGGTCAAGCAACTGCTGCTGGCGCAGTGCCTGGACCTGCAGCGCGATCGCTACATGCAGGGCAGCGGGCTGCCGAGCCTGATGCGAATGCTTGGCGGGACGTGAGTGGGGCGGGGATGATCGGCCATTCGGCTGCTGAAAAGCCGGGGATTCGGGATTGGGGATTCGCAAACGGCGGTTCCCTGGGCAGCGCGGTCTCCCGTGTGGGAGCGGCTTCAGCCGCGACGCGGTGAGGCCGGGATTGGGGGCGGGGATCGAGGGGCGAAACAGGCTCGGAGGCCGCATCGCCTTTCATGTCGGAATCTGCTTTCGCCGCAACGGATGACTGCCGATGTTTCCGGATGAGAGCATGAAACGGGCTGCGCGTTTTCTGCGGCCGGTGCGACCGAATCACGTCGAGATTCCGATTTCACCGCGTCGCGGCTGAGGCCGCTCCCACAAGGGCATCCATGCACCGCGGTGCGCTCTTGCGGCTGCCGTGCCACGGCGTTACGGCGTCGCACTTGCGGCTGAGCTTGTGGGAATGGGAGCTGCGGTTGCGACTCCCCAATCCCCAATCCCGACTTCACCGCTTCGCGGCTGAAGCTGCTCCTACGGGAAAGGCGAGGCGGGCAAGACAGCTGGGGCGGGAAGGCGATTTGCTGTTGCGAATCCCGAATCCCGAATCCCAAATCCCAGCTCCTCAGGCATTCTTGTTGTGCCGGCGCATGATGCGCTGCTTGTCGCGGGCCCAGTCGCGGTCCTTGGCCGCGTTGCGCTTGTCGTGGTCCTGCTTGCCCTTGGCCAGCGCGATCTCGAGCTTGATCTTGTTCTTGCTCCAGTACATCGCGGTGGGTACGAGGGTGTAGCCGTCGCGTTCGACGCGGCCGATCAGCTTGTCGATCTCGTTCCGGTGCAGCAGCAGCTTGCGCGTGCGGCGGTCGTCGGCCACCACGTGGGTGGAGGCCTGGATCAACGGGGTGATCTGCGCGCCGAACAGGAACAGCTCGCCCTGGCGCACGAACGCATAGCTCTCGCCGATGTTGGCGCGGCCGGCGCGGATCGACTTCACCTCCCAGCCCTGCAGGGCCAGGCCGGCCTCGTAGCGGTCCTCCAGGTGGTATTCGTGGCGCGCGCGCTTGTTCAGGGCGATGGTCTTGTTGGCCGTCGCGCCGTTTGCTTTATCCTTGGCGGGTTTCTTGCTCATCTTGCTATTGTCTCCGATTCGGGGCCTCCCGAACGTCTTGGTCCCACTTCCGTCCCGAATGCCTATCATCCGCCGCAGCGCTCTGGTCGAACACGCCGCAACGCGCATGTTCGACCTGGTCAACGACGTCGCCGCCTATCCGCGCCGGTTCGCCTGGTGCGACGCGGCCCATATCCTCGAGCAGAACGACCGCGTCCTGGTCGCGCGGCTGGACCTGGGGCTGGGCTCGTTCCGCACCTGGTTCACGACCGAGAACAGCCTGCAGCGCCCGGATCGCATCGATATGCAGCTGCGCGACGGTCCGTTCAAGCGCCTGCAGGGGCAGTGGACCTTCCAGGGCTTCAACGAGCACGCCAGCAAGGTCAGCCTGATGCTCGACTTCGAACCCGCCTCGCGCCTGCTGGGGCCGGCGCTGGCGCTGGGTTTCCAGAGCCTGGCCGACCGCATGGTCAACGACTTCGTGCGCGTGGCCGACCGGGAACAGGCCTAGCCGCCATGCAGATCGAGGTGGTGCTGGCCTGGCCGGAGCGCTTCGTGTCGCAGCGGCTGGATCTGCCGGAAGGCGCGACCGTCGCCGATGCGCTGGCCGCCGCCGCGTTGCCCGAAGCGACGCCCGGCATGCCATGCGCGGTCTACGGCGAAGTCGCCGCGCCGACGCGGCTGTTGCAGGACGGCGACCGGGTGGAACTGCTCAGGCCGTTGCTGATCGATCCGAAGGACGCCAGGCGACGCCGCGCCAAGCCGCGCTGAGCGGCGGGGCGCGATGCGGCCGCCGGCTCATTCGCCGCGGCGCTGCTTCTTCTTGTCCTTGGCCAGGTTGCGGCCGAACTGGCGCACGCTGTTCTTGGCCAGCTCTTCGTCCTGGTCCGGGAAGTAGTCGCCTTCCCAGCGGGTGACCATGTCGTTGTCGAAGAACACCACGAAGTTCTTGATCTCGGTACGGCCCACGCGATCGATCCGCTCGGTGGAGGTGTAGTCCCAGCGCTGCGCATGGAACGGATCCGGGATCGAGGGGCTGCCCAGCAGCGCGCTGACCTGCTGCTTGCTTTGCCCGACCTTCAGCTGTTCGACGGCCGACGGCTTGATCAGATTGCCCTGATAGATGGGCTGCTTATAAATGATGCCGCAGCCAGCGGTGGACAGGGCAACAGCGGCGACCAGCAGGAGATTGCGCATCGGGGACAGGGCTGAATGAAATCACGTCGATGATACACTCCCGGCGACCGCCGCGACCCATTCCCAGGCAGCTGGCGATAAACCAGCTATGAACGGAGACGCCATGGAATCCCACGATCTGCGCAAAGTCGGCCTGAAGGTCACGCACCCCCGGATGCGCATCCTCGAGCTGCTGGAGCAGAAGTCGGCGCGGCACCACATGACCGCCGAGGAGATCTACCGGCAGCTGCTGGACCACGGCGACGAGATCGGTCTGGCCACCGTGTACCGGGTGCTGACCCAGTTCGAGGCGGCCGGGCTGGTGCTCAAGCACAACTTCGAGGGCGGCCAGGCGGTGTATGAGCTGGACCGCGGCGGCCACCACGACCACATGGTGGACGTGGACACCGGCAAGATCATCGAGTTCGAAAGCGCGGAGATCGAGGAATTGCAGCGCAAGATCGCCGCCGATCACGGCTACGAACTTGAAGAGCACTCGCTGGTGCTGTACGTGCGCAGCAAGCGGCCGAGCGGCAAGAAGGGCTAAGGCTTCTCCCTTCTGCCGCCGGGAGAAGGTGCCCCGCAGGGGCGGATGAGGGTACGGGTGTCGCCTGTTGGATCGGTCAGCTGGTCGCTCCGCGCCGGACCCTCACCCCAACCCCTCACCCGGTGGGAGAGGGGCTAAGGCTTCTGCCTTCTCCCGTCGGGAGAAGGTGCCCCGCAGGGGCGGATGAGGGTACGGGTGCCGTCTTGTGGATCACCTCAGCGGGTCGCTCCGCGCCGGACCCTCACCCCAACCCCTCTCCCGGTGGGAGAGGGGCTAGGGCTTCTCCCTTCTCCCGTCGGGAGAAGATGCCCCGCAGGGGCGGATGAGGGTGCGGGTGCCGTCTCGTGGATCACGTCAGCGGGTCGCTCCGCGCCGGCCCCTCACCCTAACCCTTCTCCCGGTGGGAGAGGGGCTAAGGCGTCTCCCTTCTCCCGCCGGGAGAAGGTGCCCCGCAGGGGCGGATGAGGGTGCGGGTGCCGTCTCGTGGATCACGTCAGCGGGTCGCTCCGCGCCGAACCCTCACCCCAACCCCTCTCCCCGTGGGAGAGGGGCTAAGGCTTCTCCCTTCTCCCGTCGGGAGAAGGTGCCCCGCAGGGGCGGATGAGGGTGCGGGTGCCGCCTCGTGGATCACGTCAGCGGGTCGCTCCGCGCCGAACCCTCACCCCAACCCCTCTCCCGGTGGGAGAGGGGCTAAGGCTTCTCCCTTCTCCCGTCGGGAGAAGGTGCCCCGCAGGGGCGGATGAGGGTGCGGGTGCCGCCGCGTGGATCACGTCAGCGGGTCGCTCTGCGCCGAACACTCACCCCAATCCCTCTCCCGGTGGGAGAGGGGCCTTTGATGCTTTCAGTGACCTGTGGCGCCTGGGCGGGGCTGCACTGCCAGGCGCTGCCCGATCGCCAGCCGCTCAGCCCGCGCTGAGCAGCAGCCGCTTGGCCGCGGCGCGGGCTTCCTTGCTGACCTCGACCCCGCCCAGCATCCGTGCCAGTTCTTCCTCGCGCTGGCGCGGGACCAGCAGTTCCACCGAGCTCTGGGTCATGCCCTCGACCGGCGCCTTGCTGACCCGGTAGTGGGCGTGGCCCTGCGCGGCGACCTGCGGCAGGTGGGTCACGCACAGCACCTGGCGCTGCTCGCCGAGCGCGCGCAGCTTCTTGCCGACGATGTCGGCGACGGCGCCGCCGATGCCCGAGTCCACTTCGTCGAAGACCATGGTCGGCACCGCGTCCAGGCCCAGCGCGGCGACCTCGATCGCCAGCGAGATGCGCGACAGTTCGCCGCCGGAGGCGACCTTGCGCAGGGCGCGCGGCGGCTGCCCGGCGTTGGCGGCGACCAGGAACTCGACCCGCTCGGCGCCGGCCGGGTCCGGCCGCTCCGTCTCGTGCGGTTCCAACTGGATCAGGAAGCGCCCGCCGCCCATACCCAGTTCGCCGATCAGGGCGGTGGTGTCGTGCGAGAGCGCCTGCGCGCCACGGTCGCGGGTGGCGGTCAGGGCGGCCGCGGCGTCGCGCCAGGCCTGGGTGGCCTGGGCGATCTCGGCGTCGAGCACGTCCAGCCGCTCGCCGGCGCCGCGCAGGCTCTCCACTTCGGCCAGCAGGGCGTCGCGGTGCCCGGCCAGCGCATCCACGCCGATCCGGTGCTTGCGCGCCAGGTCGTGCAGGCGGCCGAGCTTGCGTTCCATCTCGTCGAACTGCGCCGGGTCGGCATCCAGGTCGTCGCGGACCCGGTCGATCAGCGCCAGCGCTTCTTCCAGCTGGATGCCGGCGCTGTCGATCAGTGCCTGCACCTCGGCCAGGCGCGGCTCGTACTCGCCGACCTTGCCGAGTTCGTGGCGGGTCTGCTGCAACAGGTCCAGCACCGCCGGCGCCTCGTCGCCGTTGAGCCGCTGCGCCGCGCCCTCGCAGGCGCCGATCAGCGCGGCGGCATGTGCCTGGCGACGGTGGTTGGCGTCCAGGGCGGCGATCGCCCCCGGGTCCAGGTCCTCGCGCTGCAGCTCGGCCAGCTGGTGCTGCAGGAAACCGATGCGGTCGCTGACGTCGCCCTGCGCCAGCAGGGTCTCGCGCTCGCTGAGCAGGCCCTGCCAGCGGGCGGCGGCGGCGCGCACCGCGGCCCGCTCGGCCTCGTTGCGGGCGTAGGCGTCGAGCAGGCCGAGCTGGCTACCGCGCGAGAGCAGGGCCTGGTGTTCGTGCTGGCCATGGATCTCGACCAGGTGGCCGGCCAGCTCCGCCAGTTGCGACAGGGTCACCGGGCGGCCGTTGATCCAGGCGCGGGAGCCGCCGTCGGCGCGGATCACCCGCCGAAGCTGGCAGTGGTCTTCGTCGTCGAGTTCGTTCTCGCGCAGCCAGGCGCGGGCCTGGGTGGGGGCGACGAACTCGGCCGACAGCTCGGCGCGGTCGGCGCCGTGGCGGACCACACCGCTGTCGGCGCGCAACCCGGACAGGAAGCCGAGCGCGTCCACCATCAGCGACTTGCCGGCGCCGGTTTCGCCGGACACCACGGTCATGCCGGGGCCGAATTCCAGTTCGGTGCCGCGTACGACGGCGAAATCCTTGATCGAAAGATGTCTGAGCATGGGGTCTGCATCCAGGGCCGCGCAACGCTAGCATGCGCGGGTAGGTGGGCCAATGACTTGCCAAGCCGGCGTGCAGACATTATCTAAGGACCAGTCTCACGGGTTGATTCCATGCGCGCTTCCCCGGTCCATTCCAGCCTCGATCCGCGTGCCCGGCAGCTGCTGCGCACGCTGATCTCGCGCTATATCCGCGACGGCGAGCCGGTCGGCTCGCAGACCCTGGCACGTCATGCCGGGCTGGACGTGAGCCCGGCGACGATCCGCAACATCCTGGCCGACCTGGAGGACGCCGGGCTGCTCAGCTCGCCGCACACCTCGGCCGGACGCGTGCCCACCGCCACCGGCTACCGGGTGTTCGTCGACAGCCTGGTGCAGATGCGCCCGCCGGCCGAAGGCGAGGTGGCACGGCTGCGCGCGGAGATGGCCAATGCCGCCGGCACCCAGGCGTTGCTGGGCAGCGCTTCGGAGCTGCTGTCGGCGATGACCCATTTCGTCGGCGTGGTCAGCGCGCCCAAGCGCGAGCAGTTCGCGTTCCGGCACATCGACTTCGTGCCGCTGGATGCGCGACGGGTGCTGGCGATCCTGGTGTTCGCCGACAACGAGGTGCAGAACCGGGTCATCGAGCCGCGCAAGGCCTACGAGCCGGCCGAACTGGAGCGGGTGGCCAACTATCTGAACCGGCATTTCGCCGGGCGCGCCCTGGCCGACATCCGTGCCAGCCTGCTGCGCGACCTGCGCCATGCGCGCGACGAGATGGAGCAGTTGCTGGCGCACAGCGTCGAATTGGCCGAGCAGGCGCTGGCCCCGGCCGGCGACGACATGGTGCTGGCCGGGCAGACCAAGTTGATGGGCGTGCAGGACCTGTCGGACCTGGAGCGGCTGCGCGAACTGTTCGAGGTCTTCGCCAGCAAGCGCGAACTCCTGCAACTGCTCGAACGCACCATCCGCGCGCCGGGCGTGCGCATCTTCATCGGCGAGGAAACCGGCATGGTGCCGCTGGAGAGCGTGTCGCTGGTGACCGCTCCGTACATGGCCGGCGGCCAGGTACTGGGCGTGCTGGGCGTGATCGGCCCCAAGCGCATGGACTACGACCGGGTCATCCCCCTGGTCCAGACCGCCGCCGACGTCCTCGGTGCCCGCCTGGACCCATCCCCGCCCAGCGACCGCTGAGCCAGCACTAGCAAAGCGCCGCCGCGCCCGGGCGAATCCCCAATCCCCAATCCCCAATCCCCGGCTTTTCAGCAGCCGAATGGCTGATCATCCCGGACTCACTTGAATCCGCCCGCACCGCCCACATAGGTGGTCCGGTAAGGCGGGACGTACCCCGCCAGGGACCCGGACATGACGCAAGAGCACCCCGAATTCGATTCCGAACACCTGACCGAGGCGCAGCAGCCCTCGACCGATCCGCTGCAGGCGGAGATCGAGACGCTGCGCAGCGAACTGGCCCTGGTCAAGGCCGACGCCCTGCGCGAGCGCGCCGACCTGGAGAACCAGCGCAAGCGCATCGCCCGCGACGTGGAGCAGGCGCGCAAGTTCGCCAACGAGCGCCTGCTCGGCGACCTGCTGCCGGTGTTCGACAGTCTGGACGCGGGGCTGAGCGCCGCCGGCAGCGAGCCCAGCCCGCTGCGCGACGGCCTCGAGCTGACCTACAAGCAGTTGCTCAAGGTCGCCGCCGACAATGGCCTGACCCTGCTCGACCCGACCGGCGAGCCGTTCAACCCCGAGCATCACCAGGCGATCAGCCAGGCCGAGGCCGAGGGCGTGGCCCCGGGTCACGTGATCCAGGTGTTCCAGAAGGGCTACCTGCTCAACGACCGCCTGCTGCGGCCCGCCTTGGTGGTGGTGGCCAAGCACGACTGAGCGCGCCGCCCGCCCGCGCCTGAACCCGGCGCGGCGGCGGTGGAACGCTAATTTGCGGCGATGGCTTGAATGACCTGCAGCCATCCCTATATCCGAACCAGATCCCGGCACTGGCCGGCTACACGACCTTTCAGGAGTCATTGCAATGGGCAAGATCATCGGCATCGACCTGGGCACGACCAATTCGTGCGTGGCGATCATGGACGGCGGCAAGGCCCGCGTCATCGAGAACTCCGAGGGTGACCGCACCACGCCTTCGATCGTCGCCTACACCAAGGACGGCGAAGTGCTGGTGGGCGCCTCGGCCAAGCGCCAGGCCGTCACCAACCCCAAGAACACCTTCTACGCGGTCAAGCGCCTGATCGGCCGCAAGTTCACCGACGCCGAAGTCCAGAAGGACATCGGCCTGGTGCCGTACAGCATCGTCCAGCACGACAACGGCGACGCCTGGGTGGCCACCGCCGACGGGCGCAAGCTGGCCTCGCAGGAAATCTCCGCGCAGGTGCTGGAGAAGATGAAGAAGACCGCCGAGGCGTTCCTGGGCGAGACCGTCACCGAGGCGGTCATCACCGTGCCGGCGTACTTCAACGACAGCCAGCGCCAGGCGACCAAGGACGCCGGCCGCATCGCCGGCCTGGACGTCAAGCGCATCATCAACGAGCCGACTGCGGCTGCGCTGGCCTACGGCCTGGACAAGGGCCAGGGCGGCGACCGCAAGATCGCGGTGTACGACCTGGGCGGCGGCACCTTCGACGTGTCGATCATCGAGATCGCCAACGTCGACGGCGAGAAGCAGTTCGAAGTGCTGGCCACCAACGGCGACACCTTCCTGGGCGGCGAAGACTTCGACAAGCGCGTCATCGACTACCTGGTGGAAGAGTTCAACAAGGACCAGGGCATCGACCTGCGCAAGGATCCGCTGGCGCTGCAGCGCCTGAAGGACGCCGCCGAGCGCGCCAAGATCGAGCTGTCGTCCTCGCAGCAGACCGAAGTCAACCTGCCGTACGTCACCGCCGACGCGTCGGGCCCGAAGCACCTCAACATCAAGCTGACCCGGGCCAAGCTCGAGGCGCTGGTGGAGGACCTGGTCAAGCGCACCATCGATCCGTGCCGCACCGCGCTGAACGACGCCGGCCTGCGCGCCAGCGACATCACCGAGGTGATCCTGGTCGGTGGCCAGACCCGCATGCCGAAGGTGCAGCAGGCGGTGGCCGAGTTCTTCGGCAAGGAGCCGCGCAAGGACGTCAACCCCGACGAGGCCGTGGCGCTGGGTGCGGCGATCCAGGGTGGCGTGCTGGCCGGCGACGTCAAGGACGTGCTGCTGCTCGACGTGACCCCGCTGAGCCTGGGCATCGAGACCCTGGGCGGCGTGTTCACCAAGATCATCGAGAAGAACACCACCATCCCGACCAAGGCCTCGCAGGTGTTCTCCACCGCCGAGGACAACCAGTCGGCGGTGACCGTGCACGTGCTGCAGGGCGAGCGCGAGCAGGCCCGCTACAACAAGTCGCTGGCCAAGTTCGACCTGTCCGGCATCGAGCCGGCGCCGCGCGGCCTGCCGCAGGTGGAAGTGTCCTTCGACATCGACGCCAACGGCATCCTGCACGTGTCGGCCAAGGACAAGAAGACCAACAAGGAACAGAAGGTCGAGATCAAGGCCGGCTCCGGTCTGTCGGACGACGAGATCCAGCGGATGGTCGCCGACGCGGAAGCCAACCGCGAGGAAGACAAGAAGTTCCACGAGCTGGTGCAGGCGCGCAACCAGGCCGACGGCCTGATCCACGCCACCCGCAGCGCGATCACCGAGCACGGCAGCAAGGTCGGCGGCGACGTGATCGGCAAGGTCGAGTCGGCGCTGGCGGACCTGGAAACCGCGATGAAGGGCGACGACAAGGGTCAGATCGAGGCCAAGACCAAGGCGCTGGAAGAGGCCGGTCAGTCGCTGTATGCGGCCGCGGCGGCGGGCGAGCAGCAGTCGGGCGGCAACGCCGGCGGCGCGCATGCGTCCTCGGCCCACGCCGACGACGTGGTCGACGCCGAGTTCACCGAGGTCAAGGACGACAAGAAGGCGTGATCCAGCCTTAAGGAATCGGTTTTCGAAGGAGCGGTGCTCAGGCTCCGCTCCTTCGCCGTTTTAAGGTTCCCGGTTTCATCGCCGCTATGACCGATCGCTACAGGATGCCCGTTTTGAACCATTCCCCATTCCCCATCGCCGATTCCCAGCCATGAGCAAACGCGACTATTACGAAGTGCTGGGTGTGGCCCGCACCGCCAGCGACGACGAGCTGAAGAAGGCCTATCGCCGTTGCGCGATGAAGTACCACCCGGACCGCAATCCCGGCGACCAAGCCGCCGAGGCCGCGTTCAAGGAATGCAAGGAAGCCTATGAGGTGCTGTCCGACGGCAACCGCCGGCGCATGTACGACGCGCATGGCCACGCCGCATTCGAGCACGGCATGGGCGGGATGGGCGGCGGGCCTGGCGGCCCGGACATGGGCGATATCTTCGGCGACATTTTCGGCAACATCTTCGGTGGCGCCGGCGGCGGCGGGCGTGCGCCACGGCGTGGCGCCGACATCGGCTACGTGCTGGAGTTGGACCTGGAAGAAGCGGTGGCCGGCATCGAGCGCCGCATCGAGATTCCGACCCTGAGCGAATGCGAGCACTGCCACGGCAGCGGCTCGGAGGACGGCAAGGTCGAGACCTGCGGCACCTGCCACGGACGCGGCCAGGTGCGCATCCAGCGTGGCATCTTCGCCATGCAGCAGACCTGCCCGCAGTGCGCCGGCCGCGGCCAGATCGTGCAGAACCCGTGCGGCGTGTGCCATGGCGCCGGGCGCGTGGAAGAGACCAAGGTGCTGTCGGTGAAGATTCCCGCCGGCGTCGACAACGGCGATCGCATCCGCCTGTCGGGCGAGGGCGAGGCCGGTCCGGCCGGCACTCCGCCGGGCGATCTGTACGTGGAAGTGCGCGTGCGCGAGCACCCGATCTTCCAGCGCGACGGCGACGACCTGCACTGCGAGGTGCCGATCCGCATCTCGCAGGCGGCGCTGGGCGACACCGTGCGCGTGGCGACCCTGGGCGGCGAGGCGGAGATCCGCATCCCGGCCGAGACCCAGACCGGCAAGCTGTTCCGCCTGCGCGGCAAGGGCGTGCGCTCGGTGCGCAGCCGCAGCGAAGGCGACCTGTACTGCCGCGTGGTGGTGGAGACCCCGATCAACCTCACCGCCGACCAGCGCAAGCTGCTGGAGCAGTTCGAATCCACCTTCACCGGCGAGGACGCGCGCAAGCATTCGCCCAAGTCGGCGACCTTCATCGACGGGGTGAAGGGGTTCTGGGACCGGATGACGTCATGACGTGAGCCGGGATTAGGGATTCGGGATTAGGGATGACCAGCCTGCGGCTGTTGGAAGCCGGGATTCGTGATGGTCCCGGTGTTGTTTCCCGCAGTGCTTTTGTGGGAGGGGCTTCAGCCCCGACGCTTTACCGTTAAAGCGTCGCGGCTGAAGCCGCTCCTTGTATCTGGACATGTCGCCCCTAAACAGGCGTCATGTCTTCCGACTGATCATCGGAGGAGGTGCGGGAGGTCCAGTCGCTCCTAAAGCTTCGAGCTTGCATCGTAGATCGGCTCCGCCCTCCACATGCTGGCCCTTGTGTGTCCGAACGGTATCCAGAGTCCGCCCGCGGGCGTGAACTCGCATCGACAAGGCAGGACCGGGCCCAGCGCCG
>NZ_NQYT01000046.1:0-17815 GCF_009192935.1 Xanthomonas sp. LMG 12461 | reverse complement strand
CATGCCACCCGGGGGCTGCGCGCCGTACCCTCACCCCAGCCCCTCTCCCGGCGGGAGAGGGGCTCGGTTCCTTCCTTCCCACCTCGGAAGAAGGTGCCCCGAAGCGGCGGATGCGGCGCTAGCGCTTCGAATCCGGCAAGGTGTTGATCGCAAGCCGCCAGGACGGGGTGCCGTGGCCGAGGTGTTGGGCAAGGCCGGCACAAGCAGGATCGTAAGCCGCCGCCAGCACCAGCAGCGCTACCGCGTCCTCGGCCGCGTACGGTGCACCGATCACGTGGCCGGCTTCGCCGTTGTCCGAGCGCGCCTTGTCGAACGGCACCTGGCTGCCGACGAACTCCGCGTGGCTGCGATCGCCGCGCAGATACGGCAGCAGCCAGTCGACGCTGCGCGCCAGCGATGCGCCGTTCGGCGCGCGCCAGTGGTACAGATCCTCACCGCGTTCGGAGAACAGCAGTGCCAGCGTCACCAGCGGACGCAGGTCGTAGACGTGGTAGGACAGTGCACCGCGCTCGACGAAGTCGATGCTGCGGCCGTCGGGCAACAGGTTGTCGGCGATCTGCTGACGAAAGCCGGTGCGGGCGTAGTCCAGCAGCCGGGCGTCGTCGAGCGCGGCGCCGATCATGCCCACGGTCTTCAACCGGTGGCTGTGCCAGTTGTTGGTGGCGGTCTTGCGCTTGAGATCGCGCGAGCCGATTTCGGCATCGGCGATCTTTCGCATCCATGCATCGATGGCGCGGCGTTGCGCGTCCGGCAGCGCCGGGCGGACGATGCGGTAGGCGAAGATCGCCGGTTCCAGCCCGGTCTCGTCGATCGGGTTGCCGTTGGGCACATTGCGCGCGGTCCATTGCGCGAGCTGGTCGCCGGCGGCCAGCGCGTCGGCGCGCTCGCCGTCCAGGGCGTAGCGCAGCGCCAGCGCCTGGATGCGCGGCATGTCGCCCAGGCTGGTTTCGGTCGCCGCCTTCACTGGATCGCCGCGCAGGCGGCCGCCGGTGCTCAGATTCTCGAGCGGATGCGCGCCCTGCGTGCGTGCCATCTCGGCCAGCCGGGCCTGCGCCGCCTCGACCTGCCGCCAGGCCGGATCGGTGGCGGCTGACGCGTGCAACTGTTGCCATTGCTCCGCGGTCGGCCACAGCCGCTGCACCGCGGCGGCGGGCGTGCTGTGGGTCAGCACGAGTCCGGCAAGCACCACGCCGAGACCGGCGTGCGATGAGCGAAGCATGGCGATCTCCGGAAGCGCTGGCGAGGGTGTCGGGCGACTGTAGGCGCGATGCGGTGAACGCCGGATGGCCCGAGTCCGGGAGCACGGTCGCCAGCATGCGCTCGCCGATGCGCGGATGGCGACGGGTCGTATCGGCGCCAGCGCGGCGTCACGCGCGCGGCTGCCAATGCCTGACAACGCGCTAACCTCCCATCTTGCGCCGGTGAGGGCGCTTCGCGCTGCGTACCCTCACCCCAACCCCTCTCCCGACGGGAGAGGGGCTTTGGCTTCCCTTCTCCTCCCCGGACCACGGCCTGCTTTTCGGGGGAAAGGTTCCGAAGGGGATGAGCGGCCGAGCGATGTCGTGCCCAACCGGCCGCAACCACGCTCCGACTGTCCTATCGCGTCCGATCCAGCAGCCACAGTTCGACGCGCTCGTTGCGCGCCTTGGCTACGGCGTCTTCGCCACCGATCAGCGGATGCAGTGCGCCGAGACCGCGTACCCGTTCCACGGCGACACCGCGTTGCACCAGGTACGCAGCGACCACGTCGGCGCGATCGTTGCTGGCGATGGTCGGGTACAGCCGGTTGGCGCTGTCCGGCGTGGCGAAGCCGATCACCGCCAGGGCGCGGCCGTGCATCGCCGGCTGTTGCATGAAGGCGACCAATCGGTCGAGATCCTGGGCGCTGCGCGCTTCGTACATGCCATTGAGCGACTGCAGGCTGAAACGCAGCGTGGTGGTCAGGCGCCGGGCGCCGGTGTTGGCCTGCGCATAGCTAGCATCCGCGCGGGCAGCGGTGGTGCCGCTCTGCGGCGTGGCCGGATCGACGTCGATCGCCATGGAAATCGTGCCAAGCCGGCGCACCAGCTGTTGCGCCTGCGGACCGAGGGCGTACAGGGCCAGGCTGCGGCCGAGCGCCGACATCATCTGGCCGCCGTACAGGCTATAGCGCTGGACCAAGGGATAGTCCTCGCCGCGCACGGCTGCTGCCGTCGGGAGCACCGCGATACCGCCGTCGGCGATGGCCAGCGCACGTGTGCCGGCCGGCACCGGCGTGGTCAGCCCGACGATCGCCAGTGCGTCGGGATGGCCGACGACGGCGCGTGCGGCCTCGGCCAGGTCGGCATGCAGGACGTTCCCCGGCATGCGCACCGCCGGCAGCGCCAGGCGTTCGCGCAGGAAGTCGTCGAGACCGCCGGGGATGACACTGCGGTGCAGCGCGATCGGCAGGTCCGCGCCGCCGAGTTGCGACCAGCGCGTGGTCCGGCCGCTCAGGATGTCGCGCAGCTGCACGACGCTCAGCGTGGCGATGGGGTTGTCGGCGGCGACCAGCACCCGCGCGCCATCCAGGGCGACGACGAACTGTTGGTCCGGCGAGCCCAGGTCGCCGAGCTGCCAGGCGGCCTCGCGTTCGCGCGCATCGGGCTGACGCGCCAGCATCGCCAGCTCGGCGTCGCCATGCACCAGGTCGGCGATGCCGGCGGCCGAGCCGGTGCCGGCGATCTCGACCACCAGCGGCGCATCGTCGCGCACCGCGGCGATCTCCAGCGTCGTCGCATCGACGCGACGACGTTGCAGTTGCCGGTAGCCCATGCTCTGCAGCCAGGCTTCCACCAGCGCCGGCATCAGCCGCGCGCCGAGGCTGTTGGAGCCGTGTACGCGCAAGCGCTCGGCCGGTTGCGCGGACGCGGACGGCAGCGCGCACAGCGCTGCTGCGCCGAGCAGCAGCAGGCGCAGGGTGAAACGCAACATGGGATCCCCCCTGGGATCTGGACAGGCGCGGCAGTGTTGGCGATCGGCGTGACATCGCAGTGACTGTGCGCATGGTCACGCACGACAACGCGGCGTCGCGGCGTGTCCTGTCAGCGGTCCGCGCGCGACGCGATCGCGCGCGGACCGGACACTCTCAGGCGGATCGAAGCCGGCGTTCGGCGGCCTGCGCCCAGCGTGCGGCGATCGCCGGCGAGGTGATGCACACGGCGCTGTCGGTGACCGTGGTCACCGCGCGTTCCAGCAACTGGATGTCGGCTTCGTGCTGGCGCGCGACATGCGGATCCTCGAAGAAGATCGCGCGGTGGCAGCGCCGTTCCAGCACGCGATCGGCGATCTGCGCGTCGCCGCCCATCGGGCCGCTCTGGTAGCGGTACACCCACGCCTGGCCCTGCGGCCAGCCGCGACTCCAGGCCAGTTCGTTGAGCCGCTGCCCGGTGGTGCCGGTGGCCACGCGCTCGGCGAAGCGCGACAGCAGATCGAAATGTTCGCTGGCGAAGGCCAGCATCTGCGGTTTCATCGCATCGTGCGCGATCAGCGCCAGGGTTTGCCGCTGCAGCGCATACAGGTCGTCGGCGCCGGTGTCGGCGGCCAGCCCGGCGTGGACGCGCTCCATCTCCACCCAATCGCGGGCGCTGGCCACGGTGGAAATGAACGGCTTGCCGTGGATCACGCACTGGCGCTTGAGCGCGATCGCCTCGGGGAAGATCGAGGACGGGTCGACCGGATCGATCAGGTAGATGGCGCCGTCCAGGGTCCGTTCGGCGCCTTCCAGTCCGACGACTTCGGCCACCAGCTTCATCAGCCCGCCCTCGCGGCCGAACGGGTAGCGCTTGAGGCCGGCATGGCCGGCCAGCAGGCCGGCCCGGATGATCGCCTCGTGGGTGCGGCCGACCGCGTGCAGGCCGAGCTGCAGTTCGCGGATGCCGGCCTCGCTGGCGCGCAGCCAGCGGAACAGCGCGGCATCCTTGCCCTGGTGGTGCAGTCGGTTGGCGGCCAGGCCCAGGCGCATGCGTCGATCCCCGCGGAAGAGGTGCGACAGTCTGCGCCCGATCGCGGTGTCGACTCAATCGCTGCGCGATCGCCGGGCCGCTGCTGCGGGTGCCGGCCCTGCCGCTGTCACTGCGTGACCTGCTGCGCGCGCACCGCCAGCACGTCCATCTGCGGCTTGTCGGCGCCGCTCTTGTCCGGCTGCAGGTTGAACGCATAGTCGCTGCGCCACCACGCGCCGCCGGCCCAGGCGGTCCAGCCCAGCCAGACGTCGCCATTGTCGTGGACGTAGCCAAGCATGGTGTCCAGCGCCGCCAGGCAGGTGGGATCGCTGCTGCCGCCGAACTCGCCGAGGAAGCCGCGATAGCCGTTGGCGCGCAGCCACTGGGTGAACGCTTGCAGGCGTTCCGCACCGATGCTGGTGCTGACGCAGGCGGCGCTGGTGCCGGAGGAGTCGGGATCCAGGTACTGATGCACTTCGAATGCCAGGTTGCCGGCGGGGTCGTGGACCGTCAGCAATCCCTGCGCGTTGGACACGCCGTACCAGGTGCTGTTCCAGCTGTGCGCGCCGCTGAAGGCGGTGCCGGGCACCAGGATCAGGTTGTCGGCGCCGGTGCCACGGATCGCATCGATCGACGCCTGCGCGATGGCCGCCCAATCGCCGGAGGCGAGGCCGTTGGGCTCGTTCATCAGCCCGAACGCCACGCTGCCGTCGTTGCCGAACACCAGCGCCAGGCGCCGCCACAGATCGGCCAGCGCCGCCGCCGGCACCGCGTCGCCGCCGATGCGCACGCCGTCGTACTTGGCGTAGTTGTGCACGTCCAGAATCAGGTGCAGGTTGTAGCGCCTGGCGCGTTCGACCGCGGTGCGCAGCGCGTCGAGTTGCGCGGTGTCGAGCGGGCCGTTGGCCTGCGGCTGCAGTCGCTCCCACAGGAACGGCAGGCGCACGATGTTCATGCCCTGCGCCGCGGTGTACGCGTAGTCGGCGTCGGTGGGATACACATAGTCCTTGAACAGCACGCCGGGCTTCTTCGCCGAGTTGAACTCGGCGCCGGCCAGGTTGATGCCGGCATAGCGCAGCGTCTGCTGGGCGTTTGCGAACGGCGCGCAGGCGGCCACGAGCAGGCACAACACGGCGCGCTGCCGCCATTGCGGGGAGCGGAAAAAACGGGAATAGCGTGGCATGACGGATCCTTCGTGGGGAAAGAGCGGCAGGCGACGCCACGATGCGGCGTGCGCGGCCGTGCACCACGCTGCAACCGTCATGCCAGAGCGATCGAGGTCATCGGAAATATGCGACGCATTGCACGTCGCACGCCATGCGGGCACCTTCAATCACCTGCTTGCGTACAACCCGGCGGATGCACGTCGCTCTGTAGGAGAGGCTTAAACCCGCAACGGCGCGTGCCCAGGCAAAAGTCCGCTGCCGCTGAGCCGGTGAAAGGGCACGCGCCGTCCCTCGCAGACATGTCCCGACGTGACTTGGAGGTGCCTAGTTGTCGACGTGCGCCACGGCGTTGTCACGCATGCGCCGCGCTCAGCGCGTGATGCGCTGCGCCCAGGGCGCGAGGATCGCCATCTGCGGACGGTCGTGGCCGTCGGCGTCGGGTTGCACATTGAACGGATAGTCGGCGCGCCACCAGGCGCCGCCGGCCCAGTAGCTCCAGCCCAGCCACAGCGTCGGGTGCTGCGCGATGTCGGCCAGCATGCCGTCCAGCGCGCGCCGGCAGGTGGGAGTGTCGGCGGCAGCGAATTCGCCGAGGAAGCCGAGATGGCCGGTCTGCTGCAGCCAATCGGTGAAGGCGCGCAGGCGTTGGACGCCGATGTCGTCGCTCACGCAGACCGGGCTGGTGCCGCTGGAATCGGCGTCCAGGTACTGGTGCACTTCGATCGCCACGCGCTGCAGCGGGTCGTGCAGCGTGGCCAGCGCGCTGGCGTTCGAGGTGCCGTCCACTGGCGTGTACCAGCTATGCGCGCCGGTCCACAGCACGCCCGGTACCAGGACCAGGTTGCTGGCGCCGGTGGCGCGGATCGCATCGACCGCGGCCTGCGCGGCGGCGGCCCACGCGGCCGGGCTGATGCCGTGCGGCTCGTTCATCAGCCCGAATACCACCGCATTGTCGCTGCCGTAGGCGCGCGCCAGACGCTGCCACAGGTCGACGAAGGCGGCGACCGGCAGGCCGCTGCTGCCGATGAGGCGGCCGTCGCGGCGCGCGTAGTTGTGGATGTCCACGATCACGTACATGCCCTGCGCCTTGGCCTGCTGCACGGCGTCGTCGATCAGCGCCAGTTGCGCGGCGTCGAGCGGGCCGCGCGGTTGCGGCTGCAGGCGTTCCCAGCGCACCGGCAGGCGCAGCAGGTTCATGCCCTTGCCGGCGAAGTAGGTGTAGTCGCTGCTGCGCGGATAGGTGTAGTCGACTCCGACGATGCCGGGAATCTTCGACGGCGCGATCTCGGCACCGGACAGGTTGACGCCGGCGAAGCGCAGCGCCTGCTGCGCCTGCAGCGACGACAGTGGAACGGATAGGCACAGCAGCAGCGCGGCACGCCAGGCGTGCCGCGACCGCCGCCGCAAGGTGCGCGCGATCATGGTGAGTCTCCTTCGGCATCAGAGGGGGAACCCGGCCGAGGAGATGCCAGGCCGGGCTGATGACTACGGTGTGCGGACACCGTAGTGCATTGCCGAGGACGAGGCGATGCGCTGCGTGCGCGCATGCATGGATCTGTGCGGCGATTGGCAGCGCGAACCGGTACTGGATCGCGCTGCATGTGCTATGCCAGGCGTGCGCGTCGCTCACGTTGCATGGCGTGTTGCCGCGTTGCCGACACGCGGCGCCGGCAGCGACGGCTCACTTCTTGCCGGTGATCTCGCGCGCGTACTTGGACAGGATCTCCATCTGCGGCTTCTCGCTGCCGTCCTTGCCGGGCTGCACGTTGAACGGATAGTCGGGCTTCCACCACGCACCTGCGGCCCACCAGGTCCAACCGAGAATCACGTCGTCGTTCTTCTGCATGTAGCTGAGCATGTTCTCCAGCGCCTGATTGCAGGTGGGCGTATTCGCGGTGGCGAACTCGCCGATGAAGCCGACCTTCTTGTTCTCGCGCAACCAGCTGACGAAGCCGGCCAGCTTCTCGGCGCCGGCGGTGGCGCTGACGCACTCGCCCTTGGTGCCGCTGTTGTCGCGGTCCAGGTACTGGTGCGCTTCGAACGCCATGCGGTTGCGCGGATCCTTCAGCGGCTGCAGGGCCACCGCGTTGGGCGTGCCGTAGGCGGTGCTGCGCCAGCTGTGCGCACCGGTGTAGGCAGTGCCCGGCACCAGGATCAGGTTGTTGGCGCCGGCCTTGCGGATGGCGTCGATCGCCGCCTGCGCCGCGCTGGCCCAGTCTGTCGAGGAGACTGCGTTGGGCTCGTTCATCAGCCCGAAGATGACGTGGTCGTCGCTCTTGAACTCCTTGGCCAGGCGCCGCCACAGGTCGGCGAACACCTCGTCGGGGGCGCCCTCGCTGCCGACCAGCGCGCCGTTGTACTTGGCGTAGTTGTGCGGGTCCAGGATCAGGTACAGGTGGTTGGCCTTGGCCTGCTCCACCGCCTTCTTCAACAGCGCCAGTTGCGCCGGGTCGAACTCGCCCTTGGCGGTGGGCTGCAGGCGCTCCCACAGGAACGGCAGGCGGATGGTGTTCATGCCCTTGCTGGCGAAGTAGCTGTAGTCGCCGGCGGTCGGGTAGGTGTAGTCCTTGTACAGCACACCGGGCTTCTTGCCGGAGTTGAACTCGGCGCCGGACAGGTTGACGCCGGCGTACTTGAGCACGCTGCGGCCTTCGGCGGCGGCGTTGCAGGCGACGGTGGCGAGCAGCAGTGCCAGCGGCAGGGAACGCCAGCGCGGGGAACACGACGAGGAAAGCGGCATGGGGGAGCTTCCTGGAGTGAGGGGAGGCGCCGTCCGCGTCGGGGGAGCGCAGAGCGGCAGGCGCAAGCGTGCAAGGATCGCCCCCGTGATCGCCAGCCTGCACGCACCCGTGTTAGCCCGGCATTCACCTGGCGCGGACACGCTGCGCGCGGACGTCGGCGGCGTCACATCAGGTGCGTGGTGCAGCCGTCGGCAGCGGCGTGATCGAGGTCGCGGCCATGCGTCCATCGCCGGCGCGCCAGGTTGGGTGCGCAGCGCAGGACGAGCGGTGGAGAAGGTGTTCGCTAGAGGCCGGTGACGCTACCTGCGCCGCGGCGGTGGTGGCGTTGAAGGCGATCGCTGCCGGCGACGGTGGTGCCGAGGCGGTAGCGTTCGACGAGGTCCATGCCGAGGCCAGCGCTGGCGCTGGCGACGTGGCGGGAGGCCGGCCGCTCCAGGCGTCCTCCACTCTCGAATGCAGAGCGCAGCGGTTCGGCGATGCGGTCGAAGGTCGCATCGCCCAGTCGAGCAAGTATTGCCGGCGTCGTCGCCGCCGCCGTCGCCGCCGAACTGACCGAACGCTGCAGCAGCCTCGCAGCGTCGCTCAGGCCGCAGCCTGGGTCGTCACCGGCAGGCGGTTGCCGATCCATTCGGCGATGCTGGCTGCCGCGTCGCGGCCTTCGGCCACCGCAGTCACCACCAAGTCGGCGCCGCGCACGGCGTCGCCGCCGGCGAACAGTTTCGGGTTGGTGGTCTGGTACGGCAGGCGGCCGCTGCCGTCGGGCTCGCTGCCGCCGGCGAGGATGCGGCCGTTGGCGGTGCCTTCCACGCCCTGCGCCGCCAGCCAGTCCGGCACGCTCGGCGAGAAGCCGAAGGCGATGATGACCACGTCCGCGTCCAGCAGCGATTCGCTGCCTTCCACCGGCACCGCGGCCTGGCGCCCGCGCGCATCCGGCTCGCCCAGACGGGTCTGCACCACGCGCACGCCGGCCAGGTTGCCGGCGGCATCGGCTTCCACCGCCAGCGGCTGGCGGTTGAACAGGAAGCGCACGCCTTCCTCGCGCGCATTGGCCACCTCGCGCGCCGAGCCGGGCATATTGGCCTCGTCGCGGCGGTAGGCGCAGGTGACCTTGGCCGCGCCCAGGCGGATCGCACTGCGCACGCAGTCCATGCCGGTGTCGCCGCCGCCCAGCACGACCACGCGCTTGCCGCTCAGGTCGGGCAGCGCGATCTTGTCTTCCCAGCCGGCGATCGGCCGGCCCCAGGGATCGTTGCCGCCGACGATGCGGCTGTTCTGCACCAGGAACGGCAGCGCCGGCAGCACGCCGGGCAGGTCCTGGCCGGGCAGGCCGCCGTCGGTGTAGCGGTAGGCGCCGGTGCCCAGGAACACCGCGTCGTACTCCTCCAGCAACTGCTCCAGGCTCACGTCGCGGCCGATCTCCACGCCCAGGCGGAACTGCACGCCCATGCCTTCGAGCACTTCGCGGCGCTTGCCGATCACGCTCTTGTCCAGCTTGAAGCTGGGGATGCCGAACTGCAGCAGCCCGCCGATCTGCTCGTAGCGGTCGTATACCACCGCCTGGATGCCGGCGCGTGCGAGGCGGTCGGCGCAGCTGAGCCCGGCCGGGCCGGCGCCGATCACCGCCACGCGCTTGCCGGTGGGTTCCACCTGGCTCAGGTCCGGGCGCCAGCCGTTGTTGAGCGCGGTATCGACGATGTACTTCTCCACCGCGCCGATGGTGACCGCGCCGAATTCCTCCAGCGTGCAGCTGCCTTCGCACAGGCGGTCCTGCGGGCACACCCGGCCGCACACCTCCGGCAGCGGATTGGTGCTGTGGCACAGCGCCGCGGCCTCTTCGATACGGTTTTCCTGCACCAGCTGCAGCCACTGCGGGATGGCGTTGTGCACCGGGCACTTCCAGCTGCAGTACGGGTTGCCGCAATCCAGGCAGCGCCCGGCCTGGTACTGCGCATCGGCCTTGTCGAACTTGCCGTACAGCTCGTTCCAGTCGCCGGAGGTGCGCAGTTCCACCGGAATGCGTTGCGGCATCTGCCGGGGCAGGTCGAGGAACTGGAAGGCGTGTTTGCGGCTCATGGTGTGGGGAACCGGGAATGGGGAATGGGGAATGGCAAAAGCGAATCTGCGCGCGCGATCGGAAACTGGGGGAGCCGGGCTTTTACCATTCCCGATTCTCCATTCCCGATTCCCGGCGCGCCGCCATCAGGCGGCGCGCCTCAGCGACTCGGTCAACGACTCGATGCTCGCCGCCTTCGGTTTGACCAGCCAGAACTTGCCGACGTAGTCGCGGAACTCGTCGAGGATCTGCTGCGCCCAGATGCTGCCGGTCAGTTCGCGGTGGCGGCTGATCAGCTTGTGCAGGTGCTGGCGGTGGCTCTCGAAACCTTCGGCGGAGATGCGGTGGATGTCGATCAGTTCGTGGTTGTAGCGGTCGACGAAGTCGCGGTCCACGTCGAGCACGTAGGCCAGGCCGCCGGTGAAGCCGGCGCCGAAGTTCAGGCCGACCTTGCCCAGCACCAGCACGATGCCGTCGGTCATGTACTCGCAGCAGTGGTCGCCGGCGCCCTCGATCACCGCCAGCGCGCCGGAGTTGCGCACGGCGAAGCGCTCGCCGGCGCGGCCGGCGGCGTACAGTTCGCCACCGGTGGCGCCGTACAGGCAGGTGTTGCCGATGATCGCGGTGCTGCGCGCCTCGAAACGCGCGCCGCGCGGCGGACGCACCACCAGGCGGCCGCCGGCCATGCCCTTGCCGACGTAGTCGTTGGCCTCGCCTTCCAGCTCCAGGTGCAGGCCGCCGGCGTTGAACGCGCCGAAGCTCTGCCCGGCCGAGCCGCGGAAGCGCAGGGTCAGCGGCGCATCGTCCATGCCGTGGTTGCCGTGGACGCGGGCGATGGCGCCGGACAGGCGCGCGCCGATCGAACGGTCGGTGTTGTGGATCAGGAAGCGATGGTCGCCGCCGCGCTTGTGCGCGATGGCGTCGGCAAGCAGGCCGTCCATCTGCGTGGCCAGGCTGTCCGGCGATTCGTACAGGCGCTGCGCGGCGCAGTGGCCGCCGTCATGACGCACGTCCTTGAGCAGCCGCGACAGGTCCACGCGCACGCCTTCGCGCGGCGAGATGTCCAACTGCTGCAGCAGTTCGGTGCGGCCGACGATCTCGTCCAGCGAGCGCACACCCAGGTACGACAGCCATTGCCGCACTTCCTCGGCCAGCAGCCGGAAGAAGTTCTCCACGCGCTCGGGCAGGCCGACGAAGTGGTTGGCGCGCAGGCGCTCGTCCTGGGTGGCCACGCCGGTGGCGCAGTTGTTGAGGTGGCAGATGCGCAGGTACTTGCAGCCGAGCACGATCATCGGCCCGGTGCCGAAGCCGAAGCTGTCCGCGCCCAGGATCGCCGCCTTGACCACGTCCAGGCCGGTCTTCAGGCCGCCGTCGGTCTGCAGGATGGTGCGTGCGCGCAGGTCGTTGGCGACCAGCGCCTGGTGCGACTCGGCCACGCCCAGTTCCCACGGCACGCCGGCGTAGCGGATCGAGCTGACCGGGCTGGCGCCGGTGCCGCCGTCGTGGCCGGACACGGTGATCAGGTCGGCGCCGGCCTTGACCACGCCGGCGGCGATGGTGCCCACGCCGGCATGGCTGACCAGCTTGACCGACACCAGCGCGCTCGGATTGACCTGCTTGAGGTCGTAGATCAGCTGCGCCAGGTCTTCGATCGAGTAGATGTCGTGGTGCGGCGGCGGCGAGATCAGGCCGATGCCCGGCTTGGCGTAGCGCAGCCGCGCGATCAGTTCGTTGACCTTGTGCCCGGGCAGCTGGCCGCCTTCGCCGGGTTTGGCGCCCTGCGCGACCTTGATCTGCAGCACCTCGGCGTTGACCAGGTATTCGGGGGTGACGCCGAAGCGGCCGGAGGCCACCTGCTTGATCTTGGAGCGCTTCTCGGTGCCGTAGCGCGCCGGGTCTTCGCCGCCTTCGCCGGAATTGCTGCGCCCGCCGAGGCGGTTCATCGCGATCGCCAGCGCCTCGTGCGCCTCCGGCGACAGCGCGCCGAGGCTGATCGCGGCGGTGTCGAAGCGACGCAGCAGGTCCTCGGCCGGCGCCACCTCGTCCAGCGGCGTCGGCGTGGCCGCGCGCTTGAGCTGCAGCAGGTCGCGCAGGGCCGAGGCCGGGCGCCCGTGCACCGCGGCGGCGTAGGCGTCCCAGTCGGCCTGCAGGCCGCTGCGGGTGGCGCGCTGCAGGGTCAGCACCACGTCCGGGTTGTACATGTGGTACTCGCCGCCGTGCACGTACTTGAGCAGGCCGCCCACTTCCGGCTTGAGCAGGTCGTTCCAGGCGCGCGCGGCCAGTTGCCGCGCCTCGGTGTCCAGCCGCGCCAGGCCGACGCCGCCGATGCGCGCGGCGGTGTCCGGGAAGCACAGCGCCACCACGTCCGGATCCAGCCCGACGATCTCGAACAGCTGCGCGCCGCGGTAGCTGGCGATGGTGCAGATGCCCATCTTGGAGATGATCTTGGACAGGCCCTTGTAGATGCCCTTGCGGTACTTGCGGCCGATCTGGGTCTGCTCGCCGCCGCTCTTGAGCAGCAGGATGCCGCGCCGGCCCAGGTCGAACAGGGTCTGGTAGGCCAGGTACGGATACACCGCGGTGGCGCCGAAGCCGAGCAGGCAGGCCATGTGGTGCGGGTCGCGCGCGGTGCCGGTCTCGATGATCAGGTTGACGTCGCAGCGCAGGCCCAACCGCGAGAGGTGGTGGTGCACCGCGCCGGTGGCCAGCAGCGCATGCGCCATGGGCCGCTCCGGCACCGGGTAGCGGTCGGTCAGCAGCAGCATGACCTTGCCGTCGCGCGCGGCCTGTTCGGCCTCGGCGCAGATGCGCTTGAGCCCGGCTTCCAGGCCTTCCTCGACGCTGTAGGACAGGTCGATCTGCGCGTTGCGGGTCAGGTACTGCGGCATCTTCAGCAACTGCCGCAGCTTGCGCTGGCTGAGCACCGGCGAGTTGAGGATGACGTGGTTCACCGTCTCCGGGCCGGCATGGAAGATGTTGGTCTCCTTGCCGAGCTGGGTGGTCAGCGACATCACGCAGTCTTCCCGCAGCGGGTCGATCGGCGGGTTGGTGACCTGCGCGAAGGCCTGGCGGAAGTAGTCGTACAGCGGCCGGGTGTGGCGGCTGAGCACCGCCATCGGGGTGTCGTCGCCCATCGAGCCGGTGGCTTCCTGCTCGGTCTCGGCCAGCGGCCGCAGCACCTGCTCCACTTCCTCGGTGCTGAGCTGGAACAGCTTGTGGTAGCTGCGCAGGGTGCGCTCGTCGAACGGCTCCTCGACCAGCGAGGGATCGATCAGTTCGGTCTGCAGGTAGGTCACGCCCTGCTGCAGCCATTGCTTGTACGGGGCGCGGCCGCGGTTGATGCGGTCGATAGCGTCCGAATCGAGCAGGTCGCCGCGCTTGAGGTCGATGGCCATCATCTCGCCGGGGCCGAGCTTGCCCTTGCGGGTGACGCGCTCGGCCGGCAGTTCCCACACGCCGGCTTCGGAGGCCACCAGGAAATGCCGGTCGGAGGTCAGCATCCAGCGCGCCGGGCGCAGGCCGTTGCGGTCGAGCATGCATGCGGCGTAGCGGCCGTCGCAGGCGACGATGCCGGCCGGGCCGTCCCACGGCTCGGTGTTGAGGCCGTAGAACTCGTAGAACGCGGCCAGGTCGGCGTCCTTGAACTCCAGCGACTGGGTGGCCGGCGGCACCAGGATGCGCAGCGCCTGCAGCAGATCCATGCCGCCGGCGACCAGCAGCTCGAGCATGTTGTCCAGGCTCTGCGAATCGGAGCCATGCATCGAGATCACCGGGTCCAGCTCGGCGATGTCGAAACGCGGGGTCTTCCACACCTTGCTGCGCGCCTGCGCCCAGTGCCGGTTGCCCTCGATGGTGTTGATCTCGCCGTTGTGGGCGAGCAGGCGGAACGGGTGCGCCAGCGGCCAGCGCGGCAGCGTGTTGGTGGAGAAGCGCTGGTGGAACACGATGGCGCTGGAGGCCAGGTCGTTGCGCTGCAGGTCCGGGTAGAAGGTGCTGAGCTTGTCCGGCAGCACCATGCCCTTGTAGCTGATGCCGTTGGGCGAGAGCGTGGTGACGTAGAAATCGGCGACCTCGCGCAGGCGCTGCTCGGCGCGGCGGCGCGCCAGGAACAGGGCCAGGGCGAACGCGTCTTCACTCTGCTCGGCGCCGGCGTCGACGAACACCTGCTCGATGCGCGGCAGGGTGTCCTTGGCCAGTTGCCCGCACACCGCATCGTCGGTGGGGGTGAGGCGCCAGCCGCACGGTCGCACGTCGACGCGGCGCAGTTCTTCTTCCAGCACCTGGCGGCAGCGCGCGGCGGCGTCGGCATCGTCGCGCGGCAGGAACACGTTGCCGGCAGCGAAGCGCGCGCCGACCGCGATGCCGGCCTCGCGCGCCAGCGCGCGCAGGAACGGCTCGGGTTTGCGGATCAGCAGGCCGCAGCCGTCGCCGGTGAGGCCGTCGGCGGCGACACCGCCGCGATGGGTCATGCGCGACAGGGCGGCGATGGCGGTATCCACCAGCGCCCGCGAAGGTTGGTCGTCGAGTTGCGCGACCATGCCGAAACCACAGGCATCGCGCTCGTCTTGGGGGTCGTAGAGCCCGTGGCGGTTGCGGGGGGCCATGTCTGCCTCTGAAAGCGATCCGAAGGAACGCGGCGACACTCGCCCCCGCTCTGTCCTGGAGCGCTTCTTGAGGTCACCGGAATCCCGACTAAAACATAGTTGGTGCGGTGCCGCAATACACCGTTACACCTGCAACTTCAGCGCTGGCGGCGGCGCTGTCGCCGCCGCCGCGCCGGGCGTCCTGGCGGCGCCCCCGCGCCTGTCCTTGTACGTACCCGGGACTGTGTCATTGCCCGTCATGGACAGACGTCCACTCCCTCGCACTTCCTTGCCCCGGGCGCGCGCAAGGGCGGCGCGACCTGCCCGGGAATGAGGACAGGCCCTAGCCGCAGCGCACGCCGGTGATCTGGTTCTTCTCGTCGACCTCGATGTTGAGCCGTTCGCCGTTGAACTCCATGGTCACCGCCTGGTTCGGCTTGAGCACGCGCGCGGTCTTGGCGCCGGCATCGCTGCGCGCCTGGTCCAGCAGCGTCGGCGCGAAGGTCTGGCCGACCAGGCCCTGCGCCTGCGAGGCATCGCAGGTGCCCACCGGAGGGGCGTCCGGTGCGTTGGCCGGGTCCGGCGCGGCGGCCTGCTGCGCGGCGGCCTGGGCCTTGGCGCCCACCTGTTCCTGCTCGTCCGGCGGCGGCGCGCCGCAGGCGGCCAGGGCCAGCGCCAGGCAGGCCGTGCCGAGCAGGCCGGCACGCGTGGACGCACGGGAGGAAAGGAGGTTGCTCATCGGGGCTCCTATGGCTGGAGGGAGATGGGGTGAAGCATAGAACGTGTGACGCGCTTTGCGTTGCCGTCGTCTCGCCGGGCGACGGCACACGCCGGCGCAGCGCAGGTTCCGGTGGCGACAGGATCGGATACCGCGCGTTCGCCAGGCGTTAACCGGCACGCTGACACGCCTGGCGGGAATGGCTTGAGCCGCGACGCGTGATGACCAAGGCGCGCTGACCACGTCAGGCGTCGGGACTGAAGTCCCTCCCACACGGACTGCAGCACTTCCGCAGCGGTGGACCGACATGCCGCAGGCGGCAATCGCTCACGCGGCCTAGCCGCGGCACTGCCGACAATCGATGCTCGTGGAACCGGCGGCGCTGGCCGCGGTTCCGGCTTCCGGAGGTCCGATGTCCAACGCGTCCCGTTCCACCGCCGCGGCCGAGGCGGCGCGTGCCCGCCAGTCCCGCCAGGCCGCCAGCAGCGCCGGCCTGGTCTATGTCAGCGATCAGGAGCCGGGCATCGTCCGCCGCCGTGCCGGCAAGGGGTTCGGCTACCGTCTGCCAGACGGCAGCGCGGTGCGCGATGCGGCCACCCTGCAGCGCATCCGCCAGCTGGCGATCCCGCCGGCCTATACCGAGGTGTGGATCTGCACGCGCGACAACGGCCACCTGCAGGCGACCGGCCGCGACGCACGCCGGCGCAAGCAGTACCGCTACCACGCCGACTGGGCGCAGGTGCGCGGCGACGGCAAGTTCGAGCGCATCGTCGCCTTCGGCCAGGCCCTGCCGCGGCTGCGCCGGCGCCTGCGCCGCGACATGGCCCTGCCTGGCTACCCGCGCGACAAGGTGTTGGCGATGGTGGTGGCGTTGATGGCCGAGACCCTGGTGCGCGTGGGCAACGCCGAATACGCGCGCAGCAACCGCTCCTACGGCCTGACCACGCTGCGCAATCGCCACCTGGCATTCGTGAAGGGCGGCCGTGCGCGGCTGCAGTTCCGCGGCAAGGGCGGCCAGGAGCACGACATCGAGGTCGACGACGTGCACCTGGTCAAGCTGATCCGCGGCTGCCAGCAATTGCCGGGGCAGGCGCTGTTCCAGTACCGCGACGACGACGGCCAGCTGCAGCCGGTGGATTCGGGCGAGGTCAACGACTACCTGCGCGAGGCGATGGGCGAGAGCTTCACCGCCAAGGACTTCCGCACCTGGGGCGGCACCCGCGCCGCGCTGCAGCGCTTGGCCGCGCTGCCGCTGCCGGACACCGGCGGCGAGCGCGCGCTGGCGCAGGCGCAGAACGCGGTGATCCGCGAGGTGGCCGAGGCGCTGGGCAATACTCCGGCGGTGTGCCGCAAGGCCTATATCGACCCGTGCGTGTTCGACGGTTGGCGCTGCGGCCGCCTGCACGGCCTGTGCGAGGGCGTGCGCGGCGAGCGGCAGTGGGACCTGATCACGCTGAAGTACCTGGGCCGGGCACGCACCGCGGCACGCAAGGCGGCCAAGGCCGCTGGCCGCAGCGCGGCCAAGGCGCCGTCGCTGCGCAAGGGCGCGCGTGCTGCGCGCAAGGGTGCTGCGGCGGGCGCGCAGGGCAGCGGTACCCGCGCCAAGCGCAAGACCGTAACTCCCGCACGCAAGCGCGCCTGAGCACCGCGCCGCCGCGGCGGGCCCGGCGACGCGGATCAGCCGCAATACACAGTAGTGATGTTGTTGGTCGGGCCAACTTCGACGGTCAGGCGGTCGCCGCCGGTTTCGCGGGCGCCGCGGTTGGCGCTGTCCACGCCGCTGGAGGTGGCGCCGTTGTCGCTGACGCTGCTCCTCACCACCTGCACCTTGAGACTGTCGCTGTCGACGCGGGCGCGTTCGACGGTCATGCGCGAGGCGGCCAGACCGACCGCGCCGCGCACCTTGTCGATATGGCACTGGCCGGAGATGACGCCGTCGATCGGCTGCACCTGCGCCACCTGGGTGGTGCTGCAGGCGCCGAGCAGCAGCACGGCGGCGAACGGGGCGAGGCGGGCGAGCGGGTGGCGGATCATGGGGCGTCTCCTTCGATCGATGGCGCGAGCCTGTCGCGGCGCATGTTTGCGCCGCATGAAGAGATCGCGCCGGCGGTTTCACCGGTCGTGGCCGCCGGCGGGGCCAGACTCGGGATTCCCCCAGCAACCGGAGCCGATCATGGCCACCTGCGATGTCTGCGGAAACGACTACGACCAGGCCTTCACCCTGACCCAGGGCGCGCGCAGCGGTACCTTCGATTCGTTCGAGTGCGCCATCCACGCCTTCGCCCCGCGCTGCAGCCACTGCGAGTGCCGCATCGTCGGCCACGGCGTGCAGGCCGGCGAGCGCATGTTCTGCTGCGCGCACTGCGCCCAGCACGCCGGCGTCAGCGGTCTCGCCGACCGCGCCTGAGCGACGCCCGTTTTTTCCTCTCGAGGAGGGCTGCGCGATTGCGCCCTCCTCCCGCATCCGGAGTACTGCCGATGGCCTCCCGCAAGCGTCCTGCCGCCACCAAGTCCGCCCCGTCCAAGCGCAGCAGCGCCACGGCGTCGTCAAGCGCCAAGACCGTGCAGCAGCAACGCGCGCTGCAGCGCGCG